>JAFRKM010000014.1 GCA_017431755.1 Clostridia bacterium | reverse complement strand
CCCCTTCGTATATTCAAGATGATGCTAAATTTAAAAAATACGCTAAAATGGATATAGATACACTAAAACAGTTTTTTGATAGTAACAAAATCACTGAGGCTGATTTCTGTTTACTTGTAACACAAAAGATAAATAATATGTTTGGTACAAATGACAAAAATATAATAAAAAAAATAATGGATGTTAGGGTTCAAGATACCTTTGATAATTTAGGTAATAATCCCTATGAACAATACTATAATATTCTCACTACGTACGACTTAATCGATAAAAGGAAATATAATATTGTTGATCTGTATAAGGACACCTATAAACAATTTTATAATGGCAAAAAATCTCAAAAATATGATTTTAGCATTTATATCTTCAACGCCAAATATGAACTTACTAAAAAGAAATTTGTAAATAAAGTAAAAAAACAGGTCACGCATTTGATGGGAGAAACTAAATTAAAAGCACTTTCTAGAAAAGATGCATCTCACCTAAAAGAAATGGCTGATGAAAACCGCCTTACCACTTCTGATTTTAAAGCAATATTAAAATATAAACTTGAGGAATTGCTTGGTAAAGATGCTAATAAAAATTATAATAAATACAAAGATAAATATAAATTTATTGACGCATTAAAAACATTTTATGATAATCCTAGTAATAATAGGGAACCAGATAGAGAATCAGCCATTAAAAAAACTTTTGATGATTATGATACGATAGAAAAATGTATAGAAACATCGACCGCACGACAAATAGCTACTAAATATAATAAAAAAAATATATCCAATGTAACAGATTCCAAACTAATCACATTTACTAATTACGTTGACTTTTGTAAGATCTATGCCCCAAAAATTAAAAAAATTTTGGAAATAGCTAATGAATACGACAAGAATAAAGATATACCACGTAAATGGGTTGATGACCAAATAAAACAACACAAATTGCCGCCGGAAGAAGAATATAGAAAAGAACTACAACGCATATTAAATGAAGATCTTTTGAAAAGCACAACTATGGCCAATCAGATTTCATACATGAATGACAATTATTCATCTCTAAAAACCCCCCAAATGAAACACCTTTTTAATTTTTTTAAATTAATAGACGACAGTCAAAATGCTGGCACATGGAGTAAAGAACAATTTGATCATTTTTCATCTATATTTGAGATTGTTTTAGATAGTATACAATGTGATGCTATCGCTAAATATGCAAATAAAGAATCATCATATATGATGCCAAATACAAAAACAAAAATACAAGAAAAAATAGAAGAACTAAAGAAAAAAGCACAAATTCCGCCACCGCCAGCCTACAAGCCAAAACCTCCTCCATCAAAAAATAATAATAGACCGCCTAAACCAAATTTCAACCCCCCCACTCCATCAATAGAAGAACTTTTAAAACAAATGCCAAATCCCCCGAAAAGTAATTAATAATAAAAAAGAAGCCCGTGCTACAGCGAGCTTCTTTTATTATGGCAATGGCTGCGTATAAATTATTTGCGGCCTTTAATTTGATCTTTTATTTTAATTAAAAATTCATCCAAACTAACGGCAATTGTTTTATCAGTATCACGGTCACGCACAGAAATCATATTGTTTTCTATTTCTTTTTGCCCGATGATTATCATGTATGGAACCTTATCAATTTGCCTTGCTTCTCTTATTTTATAGCCAATTTTTTCATTTCTATCGTCAAGTTTACATCTAATTTTATTTTCAGTAAGCACACTATATACTTTTTTTGCAAATGCTTCGTCGGTTCCGGGCAAAGTTAAAACTTTTGCTTGAATAGGGGATAACCAAACCGGAAATTTGCCTGCATAATGCTCTGTTAAAATCCCTATAAAGCGTTCAATTGAGCCAAAACACACACGGTGAACCATAATTGGGCGCTGACGGCTGCCTTTTTCATCAATATACTCAAGCTCAAAGTTAAGCGGCATTTGAAAATCCAGCTGAACCGTACCGCATTGCCACGTTCTACCCAAGGAATCTTCCAAATGAAAGTCTATTTTGGGGCCGTAAAACGCTCCGTCGCCTTCGTTCACTTTATATGGCATATTTAATTTTTCAAGCGCGGATATAAGCCCATTTGTAGCATCTTCCCAGTCTTTGTCGCTACCCATGCTGTCTTCCGGACGAGTAGAAAGCTCCACAAAATATTTAAATCCAAATTTAGAATAAACTTTGTTAATTAAATTTACAACTCCGATAATTTCATCAGTGATTTGTTCACGGCGCATAAATATATGGGCGTCATCTTGAGTAAAACAGCGAACTCTAAAAAGTCCGTGCAAAGCGCCTCTTAATTCATGGCGATGAACAATACCAAGTTCGCACACACGCATAGGAAGTTCACGGTAACTATGTGGCTTATTTTTATAAATCATAACACCACCCGGACAATTCATCGGTTTTACGCAATATATGTCTTCGTCAATTAAAGTGGAATACATATTATCTTTATAGTGATCCCAATGTCCGCTCGTTTCCCATAAATGACGATTCATAATCAGCGGGGTAGAAACCTCAACATAATTTTCACGTGTATGAAGCTCTCTCCAATAATCAATAAGTGCATTTTTAATTATCATACCGTTTGGCAAGAAAAATGGAAATCCCGGCGCTTCCTCCGAAAACATAAATAAATCCATTTCTTTACCAAGTTTTCTATGGTCACGACGCTCAGCTTCTTCCAAAAGCTTAAGATAATCGGTAAGTTCCTCTTTAGTACGAAATGCAATACCGTTAATTCTTGTAAGCATTTTATTTTTTTTGTCATTTTTCCAGTATGCACCTGATTGACCAGTTATTTTAAACGCTTTTATAGCTTTTGTATAGCAAAGATGCGGCCCAACACACATATCGATATATTCACCTTGTTGATAAAAACTTATAACTGCGTCTTCCGGCAAATCATCAATATGCTCTAATTTGTATTTTGCACCGCGCTCTTTCATTAATTTTATCGCTTCATCACGCGGAAGTATAAATGGCTTTATTTGTAAATTTTCTTTTATAATTTTGTACATCTCTTTTTCTATCTTTTCCAGGTCTTCGTCGGTTAATTTCTTTTCACCTAAATCAACATCGTAGTAAAACCCCCTTTCTGTTGCCGGACCATAACCAAAATCCGCTTCAGGAAACAAACGTTTTATTGCCTGAGCCATGGTATGAGCAGTTGTATGACGCAAAACCTCCAGCTCTTTTTCCTCAGGGCATTCTGCAACAGTTCCGTTTTTGTAAATAATCTTCATAATAAAAACAACTCCTTTAATAAATTTTTAAAAATAAAAAAATTACACCTTCAGCAAAAATCACAGTATAAAAATGATTTTTACCAAGGGTGCAGTATTATATGCACGGTTCCACCTTGAATTTTAACTTAATTTTCCCTTTAACGCTGGGGATGCGGCAATACTTACTGAAAAAAATTCAGTATTGCAGCTCCGGAATGGTATTCGCCGATATCCACATAAGAAACTCACAGCAAATGTTTCTCTCTCTGAATGCTTCGCAAGGGCTACTTGTTTCCTTCTCAGCTTTTACATATATTAATTGTACAACATTTTTTAAATAATATCAAGCATTAAATACAAACCCATTGAATTATTTATTTTTTTTAATTACAATGGATATATAAAACATAAAAACAAAGAGGGGATAACTATGGACAAAAAAATAATATTAACAGCCGACAGACCTACAGGAAGATTGCATTTAGGACATTACATCGGATCGCTGAAAAGCAGAGTAGAATTGCAAGATAAATATAATCAGTACATAATGATAGCTGACGTTCAAGCATTAACAGATAACTTTGAAAATCCGCAAAAAGTAAGGGATAATGTCATTGAATTAATACTGGATTATTTATCCGTGGGAATTGATCCAAGTAAAACAACAATATTTATTCAATCCCTTATTCCGGCAATAGCTGAACTTACTGTGTTTTACCTTAATTTAGTTACAGTTGCGCGCTTAGAACGCAATCCAACGGTAAAAAGCGAACTTAAATTAAGAAAATTCAGCGGCGGAATTCCAGCGGGTTTTTTAACGTATCCCGTAAGCCAAGCTGCTGATATCACAGCTTTTGGTGCACACTATGTTCCAGCCGGGGAAGATCAAGCACCTATGATTGAACAAGCGTGCGAAATTGTCAGAAGATTTAATTCTATTTATGGCGAAACTTTAGTTGAACCAAAAATAATACTATCTAAAACTCCCCGTTTAGTCGGAACGGACGGCAAAAACAAGATGAGTAAATCTCTTGGAAATACAATATTTTTATCTGACAGTGCAGACCAAATCGAAAAAAAAGTAATGAGTATGTACACCGACCCAAATCATCTTAATATAAACGATCCTGGAAACACAAAAGACAATCCTGTATTTATATATTTAGATGCATTTGGAAAAGACAAAGAAAAAATAGCCGCAATGAAAGCTCACTATGAAAAAGGCGGACTCGGCGACGTTAAAGTGAAAAGATATTTAAACGAAGTTTTGCAGGAAATGCTTGCTCCAATACGCGAAAAAAGGGAAGAGCTTTCCAAAAATAAAGAAAATATTTACGAAATACTTGCGGGTGGAACCGAAAAAGCAAAAGAAGTAACTTCGAGAACACTGGCTAAAGTGAAAAAAGCCATGAAAATAGGATATAAAGAAATTTGTAATATAAATAATAAAAAATAAAGAGAAAGAAGAAAAATAATGAAAAATAAATTTTTAAAGATATTGGCTTCTATTATGTTTCCTCTTATGCTTTCGGGGTGCATGAATTTAAATCACAACAGCTCGAAGTATGATGATTACAACGACAATAAATCAATAGCAAATAACAATAATCATTACAACACAATGTATTGGAATGGTGTTCCACCAAAAAATGTCAAAGTAGGGAAATTTGATGGCCATCGCGAAATACTGGAAGCGAATTTAGACAAAGATATCGAAACCGTTTTACATATTCGGATTACGGCAACTCAAGGTAAAGGGAAAATAGTTTTAGTAAAACCAAATTCAGAAGTTGAGATTTTAGCAGAAGCAATATCAGAAGAAAACAAAAACTTCGAAGGTGATATATCTATAAAATGCACTCCGGGAAATAATAAAATAAAAATTGTAGGAAAAAACTACGGAGGAAATTTT
>JAFRKM010000001.1 GCA_017431755.1 Clostridia bacterium | reverse complement strand
GCTAAACCAGGAACAATTAATCCACACACCAAATTCAGAGGTCAAGTATATGTTCTTACCAAAGATGAAGGTGGACGTCATACACCGTTCTTTAACAACTATCGTCCTCAGTTCTATTTCAGAACAACAGACGTTACGGGTGTAATTAAATTACCTGAAGGCACAGAAATGTGCATGCCCGGTGATAACGTTGTTATGGACGTTGAACTCATTACACCAATCGCAATCGAAGAAGGTCTCCGCTTCGCTATCCGTGAAGGCGGTAGAACAGTTGGTTCGGGCGTTGTAACAGAAATTTTTGAATAAGAGTTATTATATGTATATTTAAAACTCCTTTTAGATGGCTCCCTGAATTTTTTCAGGGAGTTTTTTTGCGGAATATTTTAGATAAATTTTATGTTTTAAAGTACCATTGCATATTGACCCAGTTCGGATATTAGTTTAAAATTATATTATATAGATTATTTTGTCAGGCGCAGGAGTTGGTAATATGCTTAAAAAATTATTCACATCAGAATCAGTTACAGAAGGTCACCCAGATAAAATGTGTGACCAGATTTCTGACGCCATTTTAGATGAAATACTGAAAAAAGATCCTAATGCTCATGTTGCATGTGAAGTTAGTGCATCAACGGGGCTTATACATATAATGGGAGAAATCACTACAAATTGCTATATAGATATGGAAAAAGAAGCTCGGAAAGTTATAAATAAAATTGGTTATGATAATTCTCTTTATTGTTTTAACGGCAATACTTGCGGTATTATTACTTCCATTAATTCTCAGTCGCCAGATATAGCTATGGGTGTGGATTGCTCACTAGAAAAAAAGATGGGCGATGAAAATGAAGAAAGTAACATCGGTGCCGGAGATCAAGGCATGATGTTTGGGTTTGCATGCGATGAGACCCCTGAATTTATGCCACTTCCTATTTCTTTGGCGCATAAACTTACAAAAAGGTTAAGCCAAGTTAGAAAAGAAAAAATACTTGATTACCTTCGTCCGGATGGAAAAAGTCAGGTAACGGTTGAATATATTGATGATAAACCTTCAAGAATAGAAGCAATAGTTGTTTCTGCGCAGCACAGAGAAGATGTGGAACTGAGTAAAATTCAAAAAGATATTTTAAAACACGTAATTAATCCTGTTATTCCGGAAAATATGCTGGACGAGAATACTAAAATCTTTATTAACCCCACGGGTCGATTTGTTATCGGTGGCCCGGCTGGGGATACAGGCCTAACCGGTAGAAAAATTATTGTTGATACATATGGCGGATATGCAAAGCACGGAGGCGGTGCATTTTCAGGTAAAGACCCGACAAAAGTGGACAGATCCGCCGCATATATGGCAAGGTACATTGCTAAAAATATAGTTGCTGCAGGTTTTGCAACAAAGTGTGAGGTTCAGCTTGCTTATGCTATTGGAGTTTCGAATCCTGTTTCCGTAAGGGTGGATACTTTTGGCACTTCCAGTATTCCCGAAGATAAACTTGAACAAGCCGTGTGTACGGTTTTTGATATGAGGCCGTCTGCAATTATTGAAAAATTTGATTTAAGAACGCCAATATATTTTAAACTAGCGTCTTATGGTCATATGGGCAGAGAAGATTTAATCGTTGGATGGGCAAAGCTTGACAAAGTAAGCGAGCTTAAAAATATTTTAAATAATTTATGATTATATTTTGTTAAGGAGGATTTATTGTGAGCGCTGATATAGTTAAAGATATAGAAAACAAAAAAATAGATTTGGAAAATGCTTTAAAAATTGTAGAAGATTTAAAAGAAGTTTCGGCTTTAAAGATTGAGTATTTAAAAAAATACGTAAAATTTTTGTATTCTGAGTTGAAAAATGTTTCGGTGGAAGAAAAGAAAACCTTGGGTAAAGTTATAAATGATTTCAAAAATTTTGCTGAAGAAAAAATAAAAGAAGTGGAATCTAAATATAAACAAGAAAAAAGCGCATCTAAATATGACGTTACAATATTTAAAGATAACATTAAATTAGGCAGTATGCATCCGCTTACAAAACTTTATAAAAAAATTGAAAAAGTTTTTGTTGGAATGGGTTTTTCCGTTGTACAAGGTCCGGAAATAGAAATTGATAAATATAATTTTGAAAAATTGAATTTGCCACCGCATCATCCGGCAAGAGACATGCAAGATACTTTTTATATTTCTGCTCCAAATGTGCTTTTAAGGTCTCATACGTCATCGGTTCAGATTAGAACTATGGAAAAATCTAAACCGCCGATTCAAATTATTTATCACGGGACGGTTTATAGGGTAGATGATATTGATCCGCAACATACACCAATGTTTTACCAGATAGAAGGTTTGATGGTAGCTGAAAAAATATCTTTTGCGAATTTAAAAGCCGTTTTAATTAAGTTTTTAAAAGAAGTTTTTGGCGAAGAAACAGGAGTAAGATTTAGACCTTCATATTACCCGTACACTGAACCAAGTGCAGCGGTTGATATGTCTTGCACCAAATGTGGTGGGAAAGGCTGTAAAACGTGCAGAAATACTGGCTGGATAACTGTCCTTGGGTCTGGTATGGTTCATCCAAATGTTTTGGAAGGCGTTGGATATGACAGTAAAAAATATACAGGTTTAGCTTTTGGATTGGGCTTAAATAGACTTGCGCTTGCGTATTATAATCTTGATGAAATTCGTAAGCTTTACGAAAATGATATAAGTCTTTGGCAGCAAATATAGAGGTAGAAAGAAAGGTGAAAAATAATGTTCAAATTCTCTTTAAATTGGCTTCGTGACTATTTTGAAGAAGATATTAAATATGACGAAATAATGGATAAATTAAAATTGCAGGGCTTTGAATTCGGCGGCAAAAAAGAATTTGACGGTGATGTTGTTACGGAAATAGAAGTCAAAGCGAATCGTCCTGATATGCTCTATCATATGGGTATAGCTCGGGAGCTCAAAGCTTTTGATGGTGAGAAAATTCCGGAAATTACACACGAAAACTCTGCGGTAAATAACGAAAATTTCCCCGTTAAAATAAATGTAAACAAAGAAGTTTGTAAACGCTACTGTGCTCTTAAAATCAGCGGTGTAAATTTGAAAATACCTACACCGGAATACATAATAAAAAGATTAAATGTTTTGGAAATAAATTCTGTGAATGCGGTTGTGGATATCGGTAACTATGTAATGCTTGATATGGGCCAGCCTATACATTCTTATGATTTTGATAAGATTTCCGGAAATAAGTTAACCATAGATAAATCAGAAAAAGACAGCAAAATAACAACGTTTATTGGCGATGAAGCAGAAGTAAAAAAAGGCGACATTGTAATTTCGGACGATGAAGGTATTAAATGCGTTGCAGGAGTTATTGGTACGCAAGGAGCTGCTGTAACTGAAATTACAAAGGATATAATTTTGGAAGCTGCAAATTTTGACGAAATAAGTGTTAGACTTACTTCTAGAAGGCTTAAAATTTCTACGCCCTCTTCATTTAGATTTGAACGCGGTGTGAATATAAATTCTACTCTTGATGTGCTTTTAAAATGTGCTAATATGATAACTAAAATTTGCGGAGGAAAAATTGAAGCAAATGTATTTGATTTTTACCCAGAAAAAAAATAAGAATCAGGAATTAGCCTTAGCGTAAAAAATGCAAATAATTTAATTGGGGAAGAAATTGATAGGGATTTAATGATAAAGCTTCTTGAAAAATACGATTTTAAATGCAGTATTCAAGATAGCGACATAATAAAAGTGAAAATTCCGAGTTATCGGCTTGATGTAAAATTAGAAGTAGATTTAATTGAAGAAGTGGCAAGAATTTACGGGTATGATAATATTAAACCCATTATGCCAACTATAAAAACAAGCTACAACAAAAACGAAATATGGGATAATATGGATGTTATTCGTGAAGTCTTTGTTGGACTTGGCTTTAATGAAACAATAAGTTACTCTTTTATTCCAAATAATGCCATGAAGATTTTTGGTATTGAAAATAAAGATAGACTTTATTCCGACCTTGTTTTGCAAAATCCAATTACAGGAGCATATGCTTTAATGAGACCGACGATGACTTATTCACTGCTTAGTTCTCTTGCATATAATTATTCCATTAACAATAATAATTTAGCCCTTTTTGAGCTTGGTAGAGTGTATTTTAAAGATGAATCTTTTGATACCGGTGTAAAAGAAGTAGATACATTTGGATTTATTATGTCCGGTGTAAGGATTCCTAAAGGATTTGGCCAAGATAAAGATATAAAATATACGTATTACGATTTGCTAAGTTATCTTAATATAATTATGAATAGATTTGGACAAAAGTTTGAACTTAAGCCAAATGGTTATAAATTTTGTGAAGATGGTTCAGGTTGCGACATCATTTTGAATGGTAAAGCCATAGGATTTATTGGTGAACTTAATAAATCTAAATTAAACGGAATTCAAAATGTAAAATTAATAAAAGATCCAATTTTTTATGGCGAGTTTTATTTAGATGCTGTATCTGAAAAAATCAAAAAAATAGAATTTGAGTCAAAGTATCCGTCAGTAAATCGCCTTTATAATCTACTTCAGCGCAAAGACATCCCTGCGAGGGAGGTTATAAATATTATAAAATCGTCTTCTGAATTTGTGAGAAATATTGCGGTTAAAGATATATATTTTGACAAAACTTTTAAAGAAAATGAATATGCTGTACTTTACGAAGTAAAATACTGCAGTAAAGATGGCACCTTAACTGCGGAGCAAATTGAAAACATAGAAAATAATTTTTTGAAAGAGCTAGACCAAAAATTAAATATTAGTTTTAAAAAATAAAAGGTTTGGGGATGGGGAAAATGGTTTTTTATAAAATAGAGCAGGATTTAAAAAAATGTTTGGAAGTGGGCGATTATACTGGAGATTTGGTGTCACTTGTTTCTGAGCAAGAGTTTAAACAAATGATTAAAAAAGGAATAGTTGATGAAAACATTGCACCAAAATATAAAAATGCAAAATGTTGTAAGGCTTCTGTCCGTAGAGATTCCATTAGCGGAGTGATGTCTGTAATTAGTAAAGACAAAAAAATGGAGCGCACAAATTTTGGGTTTATATTTAAAAAAAATAGTATTTTGTTTATTAATGCAGAAGAAAAAGTAGCTTCTTGGATAAATAAGATGTATAAAGATAAATTCCATGGTTCGTTTAATGTTGCTAGATTTTTGTATGATTTTTTAGAAACGGTTATTGATAAAGACTTAAGATATGTAGAAGAACTTAGTGACAGAGCAATAAAAATGGAATCAGCGGTTGTAAAGGGTATTCTGGATAGTTTTAATGAGAGAATGGGCCTTTTTAGAAAAGAACTTATAGTTTTTTATAGATACTATACGCAGCTTGTGGATATAGGTCAAGAATTGCAAGAAAATGAAAATTCTTTTTTTGATGAGGAAAGTATAGCCCTTTTTGAAAAATTTACAACCAGAGCAGAAAAACTTCGCGAAGAAATACGTTTGCTTATGGATATTTCCGGTGAAGTACGTGACGCATACAGAGGCAAACTTGATGCAAAGCAAAATAAGAATATGAATATGCTTACAATTATTACGACTCTTTGTATGCCACTTACAATTACATGTGCTTGGTACGGGATGAATTTTAATTCTATGCCGGAATTTGACTGGAAGTATGGATATTTAGCATTTTTTGGGTTGAATATATGTTTACTTTTGCTGGGTTTTTTGTTTCTTAAGAAGAAAAAAATTATGTAAAATTTGTTTAAGTAAGGAAGATACTATGAAATTAATAAAAGTTTTAAGCTGCTGTGTTGCTTTGTTAGTTGGATGCGGATTTATGTTTTGCCATGCTATGGATGGAAAAAATGCAGATTCCGAAAAAGTATTTAATAAAACATTTAAAGGGCAAAGCAGCGAAATAATAGTGGTTAATATAAGAAAAGGCCGGGCGATTCAAGTTATAACTAGCCCAAAATTAATAAAAAAATTAAAAGAAAAAATAAAAGAAATGATTTATTATGACGAGCCTACTTATATTAGTATGATAAGTGCTATGCCTGGAGATTGTTCTGTTATTGATGATTCTCATCACTTTTTTATAAACAAGACGCCAACTCCCGAAAATATAAGAAGAGCTAAAATTATTATTAAAAATGCTCTTTTTAGAATGGGTTATACCACAGTAATTTGGGACATGCAATAAATAAATTATTTCACAAAAAAACATGCCGCATATTTTTTACGGCATGTTTTAATTTTTAATTTAGTTCTTTAAAGTAAATATTATACCATACAATAAATGTATAAATGGTCCAGATTTTGCGGCTGTTATCCCATTTCCCATTATAATGGTCATCCAGAAGTTGTATAAGCTCTTTTGTATTGAAAAATTTTGTTGCTATGCCGGATGAAAAAGCGTTTTTTACTATTTCGTAATACTTTTTATCTCTGAGCCATACACGTGTTGGAACAGGAAATCCCAGTTTTTCTTTTTGTGCGGTGTCTATTGGCAGGCGTTTCATCGCTGCGTGCCTTAATGCGTACTTGGTATTTTCTTTTGGCGTTTTTCAGTTCGTTGGTAGCGTTGATGCGATTTTAAACACTACTTTATCTAAAAACGGTACTCTAAGCTCCAGAGAGTTTGCCATGCTCATTCTGTCTGCTTTAAGAAGAATGTCTCCAACCATCCACATATTTATGTCCAGATACTGCATTTTGGTAACATCATCGTAATTTTTTGCACGTTTATAAAGTTTTTTGCAAAGATCTTGTGGACGTGTTGCCAAAGATGGATTTTTAAGAAGTTTTTCTTTATCTTCTTTAGAAAACATAAAAGCATTGCCAATGAATTTGTTTTCTACTGTATGTTCGCCGCGTATAATAAAGCTTCTGCCTTTGAACCTAAATGGGATTTTTTTAACAGTGTTTGAAAGAAAAGTCCTAACTTTTTGAGGTAAAATTTGTTGATAAAGCTTGAATACCCTTGGTTCATTATAAATTGTATATCCTCCAAAAAGCTCGTCTGCGCCTTCTCCAGAAAGAACCACTTTAACATGTTCGCTTGCTAGTTTAGAAACAAAATATAGTGCAATGCATGATGGATCGGCAAGAGGCTGGTCCATATGGTATTGAACTTTTTTTATGGCATTCCAAAATTCCTCAGATGTTATTGTTTTGTAATAGTGGTTTATTCCAACTTTTTTTGCAAGGTTTTGTGCCCATGTTATTTCGTTATATTTTTGACCGAAGTCAAAACCCACTGTAAATGCTTTTTGCCCTGGAAAATAAGACGATACATAGCTTGAATCAATTCCACTGGAAAGAAAGCATCCCACTTCAACGTCGCTAATCCTGTGAGCTTGTACAGAATTTTCAAACGCTTTTTCAATTTGTTTTGATGCGGTTTCTAAGTCTAAATTTTCATTTATATTAAATTTAGCTTCAAAATATCTTTGAGTGATTATATTGCCGTCTTTATACCAAAGGTAGTGTCCGGGGAGTAAGCAATAAATTCCTTCAAAAAATGTTTCTGGTGGTACGGCGTATTGAAATGAAAGGTAATTGTCTAAGGTTTTATAGTTGAATTTTTTCTCTACTGTTGGAAAGGCTAGAATGCTTTTTATTTCTGAGCCATATATAAAATTTTCACTGCTTTTTGTATAGTGCATGGGTTTAATGCCAAATGGGTCTCTAGCTATAAATAGAGATTTGTCTTCTCTGTTCCATATCGCAAAGGCAAACATCCCACGCAGTTTTGGTAGAAGTTCTTCGCCCCACTCTTCGAATCCGTGAATAATTACTTCGGAATCCGTTTCGGTATAAAATTCATGCCCAGATTCTAAAAGTTCTTCTTTTAATTCTTTATAGTTATATATTTCACCGTTAAAAGTTAAAACTAAAGTATTTTTTTCGTTGTAAATTGGTTGGTTTCCTTTATCTAGGTCAATTATACTAAGCCTTCTGAATCCCATAGAAATATTTTTATCTATAAAATATCCCGCGTCATCAGGACCTCTGTGAATAATTAAGTTTGTCATGTTTTCAATTACTTTATTTTGGTCTATAACTTCGCCGGTAAATCCGCAAATGCCACACATTATTTAAACACTCACTTTCTAAATATATGATAAATTAAGCTATAAAAATGATTATATCATGCAATACTATAAGTTACAATTTATTGATGATAAAATTCATTATAAATAACATTAATTCTAAAAAATAAACTGATTTTTTATTTAAAATTAAAAAGCTTTCGAATAAATCGAAAGCTAATAAATGGTGGGCCATCTAGGACTCGAACCTAGGACCGACCGGTTATGAGCCGGTTGCTCTAACCAACTGAGCTAATGGCCCGTATAGGCATTTTTTTACCTACAATAATTATTATATTATGAAAGTACGCCATTGTCAATATTTATTTTAAAAATAATTTTGGTAATTGAAAAGCTATAAAAATAATATAATTATATGGTATAATTTTAAAGTAAAGCTAAAATATAAAATTTGTTTTTGAATAGGTGTTAAAAAATATGAAAACTAAAAATAAAAAAATAAGCCAATCTTTTGCGGCGGGAGCGTTAATTATTGCTGTAGGAATGCTGATTGTAAAGATTGCTGGAGCGGCATTTAAAATTCCTCTTGCTAGTATATTAAGCGCAGTGGGTTTAGGGTACTTTAATTTAGCATACAATCTTTATAATCCGCTTTATGCGTTGGCGACTGCGGGACTACCGATTGCCATTTCGCGTATGGTTGCAAAGGAGATGGCAGAAAAAAGATACAAAGATGTAAGAATGATTCATAAAATTTCTATTCCAATGTTTGTAAAAACGGGATTAATGGGTAGCATTCTTATGGTTATAGGTGCACCGATTTGTGTAATGTATGGAAATTCGCCTGATAGTATTTATTCAATTTGGGCGTTAACGCCAACTGTTTTCTTTTCTTGCATGATTTCAATATACAAAGGATACTATGAAGGCCTTAGAAATATGATTCCAACAGCAGTTTCAGAAATTGTGGAAGCCGTAGGAAAAGTAGTTTTTGGCCTTGGCCTTGCATATGCGGCTGTAGAATGTGGAATGAATGAATACTATAATTATGGAACGGTTTTTGGTCGGGTATGCGATAGTGAAGCTATGGCAAGAAATGCTACGCTGCCGTTTGCATCTGCAGGAGCTGTTTTGGGGATAACTTTGAGTGCGATTTCTGGATTTGTATATATATATATAAAATATAGAATAACAGGTGACGGTATAACGAAAGAAGAATTTGAAAGTGCTTCTGAACCTCGTCCCAAAAAAGTACTTAAGAAAATGCTTATAAATATGGCTTTTCCGGTAGCTGCGGGAGCAATTATTATGAATGTTGCCGGTCTTATAGATTCTACACTTATTCTAAACAGAATAAAACATATTATGGATATTATGCCTGATGCGATTTTAAAAGTTTACGGTAATTTAATTCCGCAAGAAATTATTAAAGAAAAAAAAGTTCATGAGTTTATGAATGGCTGTTTTGGATATATGAATACAATAACAATGATGCTTCCAACTATAACACAAAGTTTTGCAATAAGTGCGCTTCCTAATGTCACCGCGGCTTGGATTAAAGGGATTAAAGATAAAATCAAAAAAAGTATAGAAACCGTTTTAAAAATAACTTCACTTATAGCATTGCCGATAGGTATAGGTATGGCAACTCTTGCATATCCAATTATGGATCTTGTTTATGGAACAATAGGAAAAGGTAGAAATGCTGGTGAAATTCATATTGCGTCGAATATTATGATAATATATGCTTTGGCGACGATATTTGTTGCTATAAGTATGCCTATTTGCAGTATGCTTCAGGCTATTGGTAGAGCGGATCTGCCGCTTAAAATTTTAACAGTTGGTATGGTATTAAAAGTAGTGTTCAATTTTATACTTGTTGGTATTCCTCAAATTAATATTCAAGGTGCGGGTATCGGTACGCTTATATGTTATATATTTATTTGTGTTTCAGGTTTAGCGCTTCTTTGCCGAGAGACTCATTTTAAATTTAATTTATGGCCAATTTTTGGTAAGCCGCTTATTTGTAGCTTGGTTTGTGGTTTTACGGCGTATTTGTTTTATGGGGTGTTTGTTCATTTCTTAAATCCTAAAATTGCAACTATGGTTTCTATATCTTTTGCGGGAATAATATACATTTTAACGCTTTTTTTGACAAAAACTGTATCGTCAGAAGAATTGAAAAATTTCCCAAAAGGTAAAAAAATTATAAAAATACTTGAAAAATGCCACTTGATAGATTAAAATGTAAATATATGTAAATTTTAACATAAATTTACAAATTAATAAGGAGTGGTGTTAGTGGAGTTAGTTCACAAACAAAAGTATAGTTTAAATGATTTACTGGATCTAGTTAATATACTTAGGTCCCCTGAGGGATGCCCTTGGGACAGAGCTCAAACGCATTCAAGTATTAGGTCAAATTTAATTGAAAAGGCCTATGATGCTGCTGAAGCCATTGATCTTAGTGATAGCGATATGTTAAAAGAAGAGTTGGGTGATATTTTATTTCAAATTATTTTTCATTGTAGCATGGAAGAAGATATTGGCAATTTTGATTTTGACGATGTTGTAAACGAAGTTTGCAAAAAAATAATTATGCGTCATCCCCATGTGTTTTCGCAGTATTCTTGTTTTAATAGTCAACCGACTAAAATTTATGAAATCAGACCAAAAGAAAATCATTTTGATGATTTTAGGGTAAAAATTCATGAAGATACCCCTGCAGAAAGTGTAAAAAATGTTTCCAAAATACTCCCTGCACTTATGAGGTCAATGAAAATTCAAGACAGAGCAGCAAAAGCCGGTTACGGATTATTTTCTGTTGAAGACGCAGTAAATGAGGCTTTTGAAAGACTTCATTATTTAGAAACTTTAATTATTGAAGGTCGGCAAGATATATACGCAAAAGAGCTTGGAGACTTACTGTTTTCTATAACTGAGGTAGCTCGGTTGATAGGTGTAGATGCAGAAAGTGCGTTATATGATTCGTGTGAAAAGTTTAAAAATGAATTTTTATATAAAATTTTGCTTGAAAATCGAAATAAAATGTAGTAAGATGTACATGCTGATTAATTTTTTAATCGGTAATAAAAAATTTATGTGCGTAAAATGCACAAAAGACGGAGGTTTGATATCCATGAACAGATCCGAATTAGTAGCTAAGATTTCGGAAAAAAGCGAACTCACAAAAAAGGATTCAGAAAAAGCACTTGCAGCTTTTATTGAAACCGTAAGTGAGACACTCGCAAAAAAAGACAAGGTGCAACTTGTGGGTTTTGGAACTTTTGAAACACGTAGACGTGAAGCACGTACAGGCCGTGATCCAAGAACTGGTAACCCGATCAAGATTCCAGCATCAAATTCACCGGCTTTCAAAGCAGGTAAAGCATTAAAAGAAGCTGTAAATTAATTTTTAATTTATAGCTTTACATAATATAGCTTGCTAAGCGCAGGCTATATTTTTTTATTTTCTTGAACTAATTTACAGATAATTATATAATTTTATTATAAGTAAGTTTTTAAAAGCAGAGGTGTTTTTATGGAGTATAGTTTTGATTTTGGTGTTTGGAATGATACTTTTGCTATTCCTAAAATAGTAGTAGATAAATATTTACAAAGTTCTTCAGAAAAAGATATAAAAATTTTGATATATATTTTAAAGAATTTAAATGGTGAAAATTTACTTAGTAAGGCTATTTATGATTTAGGTTATTCCAGTGAAGAAATAAACCGGTCCATTAATTTATGTCGAGAAAGAAAAATTATTCCAAAAGAGATTATTTTTGAAAACAATGTAAAGAAAAATGAAAAGCTTCTACCTTTAAAAGAAGCAGAAAAGAAAACAGAATATAGATATATACGTCCGAATATGAATTATGTTGTTTCCAGAACGAAAACGTCGGAAAATGTTAAGTGGCTTATGCAAGAAGCAGAAATAATTTTAGGTAGACCTCTTTCTGGCGGAGATAGTGCGTCGCTTTTAATGCTGCATGACAACGAAGGGCTTCCTGTTGATGTGATTATAATGCTTGTCCAATATGCTGTTGACTCCGGTCAAACAGGTATGAAGTACATATACAAAATAGGTGAAAATTGGGCAAAAGAGGGGATAGATGATATTTCTAAAGCGGAAAAGAAAATAAAAGAGCTTAGTGAATTAAACAGGGCGTGGAGAAAATTTGAAAATCTTATAGGAATAGACCATAGAAAACCAACGTCACGTGAACAAAGCGCTATTATGACATGGTTTAATGAATTTCATTTTAGTGAAGGCCTTATTAAAGAAGCGTACGAAAGATGCGTTAATGCAAACGGAAAATATATTTTAAATTATATGGACAGTATAATTAAACGTTGGCATAAAGAGGGCATAAATACTACAGAACAAGCAAAAATGGAAAATTTAAACAGAGTAAAATATAGAAAAAATACCTTTAAAAAAGAAAACGCTTCATATAACATTGATGAATACGAAAATTCCGATATTTTAGAAACTTATATCAACGGATAGGAGGGGATTATTTGGCGTATAGTAGAGAAATTTACGAAGAAGTTCAAAATAAACTTTATAAAAAACGTATGAATGCGTTGGAAGAATTAAAATTCAAAAAAGAAGTTTTTTATAAGCGTTTTCCAAGAGCAGAAAAAATAGAAAAAGAATTATCCTTAACGGCAATAGAAGCTTCTAAAGCAGTTCTTAGCGGCGGGGATACTGCAGCTGAAATTGAAAAGTTAAAAGAAAAAAACAAAGTGCTAAAAAATGAACTTTTTGAGATATTAAAAAGTGCAAAACTTCCGGAAGATTATCTAGAAATTAAGTATAGCTGTGAGAAATGTCACGACGAAGGCTTTATAGATGGTAAGATGTGTTGTTGTATGAAAGACATGTTAAAAAAAGAATCTTATAATCGTCTTAATAAAATGTCGCCTCTGGAACTTTCTTCTTTTGATAATTTTTCTCTTGATTATTATTCAAAAAATTTTCCCGATGATAAACGTTCTCCTTATAAACGAATGTCGCTGATATATAATTTTTGCCGTAAATATGCAAATGATTTCAAAAAAAATTCTCCAAGCCTTCTATTTACTGGGCGGACAGGTCTGGGTAAAACTCATTTGTCGCTTGCTATAGCCAGTGAAGTTATAAATAAGGGTTTTGCAGTGATATACGGTTCTTCGCAAAGCATGGTTTCAAAAATGGAAAAGGAACGTTTTCAACATTACGGTGAAAACGATGGTGAAAGCGAAAAACATTTTATAAATTGCGATTTGCTTATAATAGATGATTTAGGCACAGAGTTTATGTCCTCTTTTTCGGTTGCTGCAATTTATAACATAATAAATTCACGTATAATGATGAATAAATCAACGATAATAAGCACTAATCTTACAATGCGTGAACTTGAAAAAAATTATACAGAACGATTGATTTCACGCATGATTGGAAATAATATAAGGCTGGAATTTTTGGGTGAGGATATAAGGCAAAAAAAATTAAAAGAATTAGTAAATAAATAAAAAAATTGCTATCAACTACTAGGTTGATAGCTTTTCTTTTTAATTGAATATAATTTTTATTGTTCTTTTTCTTTTTTATTGATATTTTTATGGATGTGTCCATTTAGCTTTTCATTTAAACGAAGAGCTTCCTCAAAATCTTTAATGCCGTCAATTGCTACTGTCCCGGATATATCATTTGTTACTCTCCAACGTTTTCTAAAGAAACTACTGTATTGTTGAATTTCGCCTCCTGAAATTTTTTCAAATTCATTTTCGCTAAGAGTGTTTTTTTCTTTTTCCTTTTCCATAATTAATTTCTCCTTTAATTTTATTAATTTAGCAAACTATTAGTGATCTTTTTTATTTATATTTTTATTGATGTGTGCATTTAATTCTCGATTTATGCGAAGAGCTTCCTCAAAATCTTTAATGCCGTCAATTGCTACTTCGCCGGACATGTCATTTGTTACTTTCCAACGTCGTCTAAATAAGGTCCAGACATTTCTATACTGTCGTACTTCACCTCCTGAAATTTTTTCAGATTCATTTTCGCTAAGAGCCTTTTTATTTTTTTCTTTTTCCATGATTAAATTCTCCTTTCTATAAGAATATAGTAAATTATATCATAAATATTTTTTTTAGTCAATATTTTTTAAAAAAAATAAATATAATTTAAAAAATAAAAGTATATTAAAATTTAGTGCTTGACATAAGTTTTAAACGATGGTATTATTTATATTGTTAAAGTAATTTAACAGTATAAGGGGCTTAGTCCCGGTATAAATATTTTCCCAAGTTTTAATTTCCGGGAGCATAGCTCAGTTGGTTAGAGCACTTGCCTTACAAGCAAGGGGTCATAGGTTCGAGTCCTATTGTTCCCACCAT
>JAFRKM010000116.1 GCA_017431755.1 Clostridia bacterium | reverse complement strand
TATATGTTACGCCGGAACAGATTCAGCAATAAAAGCTTTATTTGCGGCGTTTACTCATAGATTACGTGACGAATTAGGAATTAAATTTCAATGCGTTTTGTATAATTATTCGTCAGCAGATTATGAGGGTATTGTATCAGTTGAAAATACTATTAATAATGCTCAAAGTGGCGAGGCTGGTAACTTGGTTTATTGGGTAACCGGAGCAATAGCCGGATGCGCCATAAATAAATCAAATACAAATAAAAAGTATAACGGCGCTTATGATGTTAACGTTTCTTATACGCAGTCTCAATTAGAGGACGCTTTGGACACCGGAAAGTTTGTTTTTCATAAAGTGGGCGATGAAGTGCGCGTATTAGAGGACATAAACACCCTTACAACGATTACGGACGAAAAAAGCGAAGACTTTAAATATAATCAAACAATAAGGGTAATTGATCAAATTGGGAATGATGTTGCGGCTATATTTAATGAGCGTTATTTGGGCCAAATCCCAAATGATGAGAGCGGTCGCGTTTCTTTGTGGAATGATATTGTTAAATATCACAAAGTATTAGACGGAACCCGAGCTATAGAAAATTTTAGCCCAGAAGATATAACCGTCGAAAAAGGCCCAACAAAAAAATCTGTCGTCGTATATGACAATATAACACCAACAAATTGTATGGCTCAGCTATATATGATTTGTAAAATACAATAAAAGGAGTGGTATATTTTGGCTATAACTATGAATGCAAAAGATAGTATCGCAGCACCTTTGGCAGAGTGTTTTGTTACTATTGATGGCAATAGATATAATTTTATGCAGGCAATAAATTTAGAGGCTACAATAACAAAAAATAAGGTAGAAGTCCCAATTTTAGGGCAAACCGGCCGCGGTCATAAGTCTACAAGCTGGACGGGCACCGGTTCAGCTACTTTTCACTTTAATACTTCAATGTTTGGTAAACTAATGGAAAGATATAAAGACTCAGGCGAAGATATGTATTTTGATATGCAAATTAAAAATGAGGACCCAAACGCCGCCGTTGGCTCACAAATTATAATCTTGCGCGGTTGTAACTTAGACGGTGGAACGTTAACAAAATTTGACGCCGATGCCGAATATCTAGAATCAAATATTGTATTTACTTTTGAGGATTACACAGTGGTAAGACCTTATGACAATTTAAACGGAATGCTTTGATAAAAAGCGGCCGCGTTATGCGGCCATTTATAATAAATGGAGGATTTGAAAATGGATTTAAACGGTTTTTTTAGACAAAATGCAGTTAAACCGGAAAATATAAAATATATAGCGTCTAGCCGGTTTTTAGATAAAAATAAAAAGCCAATAGAGTGGGAATTAAGACCGATAACGTCAAGAGATGACGAATGTATAAGAAGGCAGGCAACACAAAAAAAAAGAACACAAAACGGCCAATATCAAAATGAAATTGACCAAGAGAAATATGTGGGCTTGCTTGCGGCGACTTGCACAATTTACCCAGATCTAAATAATTTGGATTTGCAAGATTCTTATGGAGTTATGGGGGCCGAAGAATTATTAAAAGTTATGTTATTACCTGGCGAATACGCAAATTATTTAGGCAAAGTACAAGAAATTTGCGGTTTTGATAAAAATATGAATGATTTAGTCGAAGAAGCAAAAAACTAATTGAGGGCGGGGATGTTGAGTCGAATTATGCTTATTATGCTTTACACAAACTCAAAATATTACCGTCCAAATTTGTAAATTTAGAAAGAGCCGAGAAGGCTTTTGTAATAGCTTGTATAGATATAAAAGTAAAAAATGACGAGAAACAAAGACAAAAGATGAAAAAATCAATAAAAAGGCGGTGATTAAATGGCAGCGATAACGAGTACAATAAAAATAATAGAAAACTTAACGGGTACATTTACTAAGATAACTGACAAAATAGGACAAACAGTAAATGCCTTTGAAAATATGGGGCGTGCGTCAAAATATGCGGCAAATACTCAAGAATTAGAAAAAACAAAAGATAAACTAGGCGAAATAACTAATAACATAAACCAAATGAATGACCAACAACGTAAATTTTCAAATGAATTAAAAAATGCTGATAATAACGCCGAAAACTTACTAAATAAATTTAAGAATATAGCCCAGACAATGGGCGCGTTGTTTATAGGGAAAAAGATAGCAGATTATATAAAATCTAGTTTGGATGCGTTTTCATCAAAAAAAAATTTAGAATTACAACTTGGTGTAACGTTAAGTAATATAGGCGCTACAAATGATGCATTTGATAGACTCATAAAAAAAGCGGCGAGTATACAAGAGAAGGGAATTTTTGGAAGTAAAGCTATGATATCAGCCGCAGCCGAATTAGCAACTTATATGTCAGATGTTGACGCAATAGAAAGAATGATGGACACGCTGGCAAATTATGCTATAGGTATGAGTAACGGCGAGCAAGTAGACCCGCGGCAAATGTCAAATTATGCCACCAATTTAGGTAAAATCGTGATAGGCGCGTATGATGCAATGACAAAAAAAGGCTTTGCGTTCTCTGAAAGCCAAAAAGCAATAATAGAAGGCACGGCAACACAAGCGCAATTAATAGAAGTTTTGGGCAATAAATATATAGATTTATCACAAGATATGCAAAAAGCCGAAACAATAGCGCAAGTAATTAATGCAAGTTGGGGTAATTTATACGAAACTATGAGTAACACACCAACTGGCAAAATAACACAATTTATGAATGCTCTTGGTGGTATTAAAGGTGCAATAGGTGAAAAAATAGCCCAAAGCGTTTTAGATTTTTTTAATGTTTTAGAAAAACATTTGCCGTTTATAAAAAGCTCTTTAATTGACATAGGTTCAGTATTAAGCCCATTTGTTGAAACGTTAAGTGTTATAACTGATGCAGTTGTGAATTTGAGTAGTAAAGTATACGACTTTTTGACAAATGTATTTCCAAATTTTACAGCGTCTTTGGGTATTATTGCTGGTATAGCTACTGCAGTCTCCGCAGTTGGTCTTGCTTTCACACTTTTACAAAATCCAATTGCGCAAGTAGTTTTGGCAATTACTGGAATTACTTTTGCTTTGGATTTAGTAATAAAAAGAATAAACGATTTGACAGGAAAAATAATAAGCACAGCCGGGTTTATAGCTGGTGTTTTTATGAAGTTATATTCAGTAATCCATAATGTAATTGCGAGAGTGTGGAACGAGATTGCGATTTTAGCAGAGTTTTTTGCCAATGTTTGGACTCATCCAATGGAGACGTTAAAACTCACATTTTTGAATTTTAAAGTTCTTATGTTTGATTTAGCAGCAGAAATTACAGAATGTTGGGACAAAACAGCAACTAATATAGCCAATTCATTAACTAAAGCATTAAATTTTGTTATTAGTGGTTGGAATAAAATGATTGATTTAATAGGCCCGGAGCTAGCCTCAAAAATTGGACTTGGTAAAGCTAGTTTGATAAGCCCAACTTCATCAATAACAAATACATTTAGAAATATAGCTAAAAAGACAAGAAAAGAAATAGAAAGTATTAAACCAGATAGTTATTTTTCTTTGCCACGTATGCAGTCAATAGAGGATGCCTTTCAAAAGGGGTATGATTTTGGCGTATCTTTAGAAAATAAATTAACTAGTGAGATAGCAAAAATAACTATAAATAACCCGATAAATAATAGTAATATACCATCAGACGTGGCAGACACGGCTAGAAACACAGCAGACACAAATGAATTATTAGCCTCAACATTAGAAGAATTAAAATATTTGCGCGATATAGCAGAAC
>JAFRKM010000115.1 GCA_017431755.1 Clostridia bacterium | reverse complement strand
TTTATTCTACGGTAACTGATTTTGCAAGGTTTCTGGGTTTGTCTATGTCGCAGCCTCTGAATTTAGCAACATAGTAAGAAAGTAACTGCATTGGTACAACAGATAGTGAAGGGGATAATATATTTGAAATTTTTGGAACATAAATAACATCATCGGCAATTTCAGAAATTTTATCCATTTTATCTTCTGTGGTTACTAATAAAATTGTTGCTCCTCTGGATTTTACTTCTCTTATATTGCTTATTGTTTTGTCAAACAGTTCATCTTGTGTGGCAAGTGCTATAACCAAAGTTTTGTCATCAATAAGCGAAATAGTTCCATGTTTTAATTCTCCTGCGGCGTAAGCTTCGGAATGGATGTATGAAATTTCTTTTAATTTTAAAGATGCTTCCATGCATACAGCGTAGTCTAAAGTTCTACCTATAAAGAATATTTTTTCTGTTTGATAATATTTTTTTGCAATTTCTTCGATGGAAGATGATTTTTTTAAAATGGCAGTTATTTTTTCTGGAATTGATTCAATGTTTTTGATAATATCCTTGTAGTTATCATCCGTAATTTTCCCTAAAGTTTTACTAATATAAAGGGCAATTAAATACATAAGAGATAGTTGTGTGCTGTAAGCTTTTGTGGTTGCAACGGCGATTTCAGGTCCCGCCCAAGTGTAAAGCACGTCGTCTGATTCATTTGCAATTGAACTTCCTACAACATTTACAACTGAGAGAACGCGTGCACCTAGTTTTTTAGCTTCTCGTAGTGCAGCTAAGCTGTCGGCAGTTTCACCGGATTGGCTTATTATTATAACCAGCGTGTTTTTATCCACAATAGGGGAGCGGTATCTAAATTCAGAAGCAAGCTCTACTTCAACTGGTTTTTTAATAAGTTCTTCCATGAAGTATTTTGCTACACAACCCACATGATATGCAGAACCGCAAGCAACAATTGATATTTTATTAAGATTTTTAAGGTATTCCTCATTAAAATTAAGATTATCTAACTTTATTTTGTAATCTTTTAATCTTGGCGAAATGGTTGCATTTAAAACCTCTGGTTGTTCCATTATTTCTTTTATCATAAAGTGGTCGTAGTTGTTTTTTTCTGCTGCATTTACATTCCAGTTTATTTCAGAAATTTCCATTTTGGCTTTATTGCCATTAAAATCAAAAATATTAATATCACTGTTTTTTAAAACAGCAATTTGTTTTTCTTTTAATCTGCAGATTTTTCTTGTTTTTGAAAGTACTGCAGGAATATCTGATGCTATATAATTTTCATTTTCACCGAGACCAATAATAAGTGGACTATCTTTTTTTGCAGCAAATAAAGTGTCCGGATAATCCGCGCAAATTATTCCAAGAGCAAATGAACCTTCAAGTAGTTGAGTTGCTTTTTTGATTGTTTCAAACATGTCGCCATTGTACAGACTGTCTAGTAATTGAGCAACTACTTCTGTGTCGGTATCCGATTTAAATTCATACCCTTTTTTTGTAAGATCTTTTTTTAAATTTATATAGTTTTCTATTATTCCATTATGAACAACAGAAATTTTACCAGATTTACTTAAATGAGGGTGTGCGTTTACGTCAGAATGGTTCCCATGAGTTGCCCATCGTTTATGGCCAATTACTAGATGTGAATGAAGTTCTTTTTTTCCATCTAAAATATCTTTAATAACTTTTAGTCTGCCTTGTTTTTTTATTATTTTAATTTCATTTTGATTTAAAATAGCTATTCCAGAGGAATCATAACCTCTATATTCTAGTTTTTCTAATCCTTGGAGTAAAAAAGGAATGGCTTTTTCACTTTTACCAATGTATCCAACTATTCCACACATAATTTGATTTCTCCTTATTGCGTTATGTTATGTTATTTTATTATCATTTATTATTATAATTCTTTATTAAACTATTTTCAACGATTAAATTAAATGTAATTTATTTTGTCGGTAAAAGATTTACTTAGGTAAACGATTGTATTTTTGAATTTTGTTTCCAGCATTTTTTTTAAAGGTTCTAAAATTACATTTTCTGTTTTATAATGTCCAGCATCAACTATCATAATTCCAAGTTCGTTTGCATCTATAATTTGACTATGTTTAATTTCTCCCGTTACTATTACATCAGCACTTTTTTCATAGGCCGCTTTGTAAAATTCTCCCCCGGTTCCAGAACATACTCCTACAGTTTTTATTTTTTTGTTTTTTAGTTCTGTGTATCTTACACCTTTACAGTCAAGGCGTTTTTTCACGTATTGTGCAAATTCTTTGCATTCAAATTCATAGCTTAAATTTCCGATTAATCCCATTGGCTTTTCTTCTTCGTATGTTAGTGGGTTTAAATTTTGCAGGTTTAATTTTTGGGCTAGTTGAAAATTAACACCTTTTTCAGCTATATCTAAATTTGTATGTGCACATATAGCATTTATATCGTTTTTGCATAGTAGGGAGATAGTGTCGTTTGATTTAATAGAGGAAATAGGTCTAAATATAACAGGATGATGGCTTATTATAAGGTTTGCGTTTAAATTTTTAGCTTCTTCAATTACGTCTTTTGTGATGTCCAAAGAAAGAACAATGTTTTTTACCCCTGTTTTCATTTCTCCAATTATTAATCCGCAGTTGTCAAAACTAAGAGCTTTTTCGAATGGAGCAATTTTGTCTATAAAATTGAAAATATCTTTAACTATTGTCATCTTACATCATCCTTTTTTATAATAGATTTTTTAATTTGTTTATTAAATTTTCAAAATGTTTTTCTTGTTCTGATTGATTATTAGATTTGGCGCCTTTCAAATGGTTGCTTAAATTTTTTATTTGTTTTTTTATGTATGCTTTTTCTGCTTGGTTTATATTTTCTTTCATTTTACCTATATATTTTTCTTCTGGATTTGTTTTTATTTTTTCCCCTGTGTAAATAACCTTCATAACGGAGTAAACTTTTTTTGAGCAAATAACTGCACATTCTTTTTTTATTTTATATCCATTTTTATAAAGAAACTCCCTCAGACGTTCTTCATATTTCATTGGATTAATAATAAAAACTTTATTCTTTTTGTTTTTCCATGTGCATTTTTCCAAGATATTTGATATCATATTTCCGCCCATACCGGCAATTATTATTTCATTTGCTTCATTTTCATTTATTTTATCAAGGCCGTCTGAAATACGCGTTTCAATGTTGTTTTCTAGATTATATTTTTTAATATTTTTAATAGCATTTTGTAGGGGGCCTATTTTAATGTCGCTTGCAATGGCGTAAGATATTTTACCTTTTAGCATAAGATATATTGGTATATATGCATGATCTGTACCGACATCTACAATTTTCGTGCCGTTTGACACCATTTCTGCGCACTTAAGTAACCTGCTGCTTAGTTTAATTTTATCCATAAATGATTTTCCTTAATACTTACTAATTATTTTTAAAAAACAAAAAAGCTACGAACTTTGGCGTAGCTCTTTTTATAACAAAAGAAAACTTAGATTTATTCTTCTGTGTTTTCTTCTTTCATTTTTGCAAAGCATTCGCTGCAATAAACAGGTCGATCTTCACGCGGTTTAAATGGAACTTTTGCTTCTCCGCCGCATGTTGCACACTCTGCAATAAAGATTTCGCGATCTTGTCTTGCTGCGTTTTTGCGTGCATCTCTGCAAGCTTTACATCTTTGCGGCTCATTTACAAAGCCTTTTTCGGCGTAAAATTCCTGTTCGCCTGCCGTGAATACAAATTCACTTCCGCATTCTTTGCATGTAAGGGTTTTGTCTTCGTACATAAATAAAATACCTCAATTCTTGGAATAAATTAATTTGCCCGAGGACGGGTTCGCACCGACATCTCTGTGAAATTTACAACGCTCTGCTATACTAAGCTACTTGGGCATATATGAGCATATAGAAGCTTGACTTAGTAAAGTATATACGAAGTCAAAAAATAAGTCAACAATTTTTATACAAATTGTTCAGTATTGTAAGAATTGCTCAAAAAACGTTTTTAAAATTATTGAAAATGTAATAAAAATATTTTCTAATATTAGTTTTTACGTAGTAACCTGTCTATATTTAATCATATTTTTCCGGATACAATAATATTAGTTACTCCTGGACTTGTTGTAAAAGTTCCTGTTGTTGAATCTTGTAGAAATTTGGCGGGCGGGATAGAAATGGAAAAGTCTGAATCATAAGAAGGAATATTTAGTGTTCCATTTATATATGAATAATCTTTTCTGGGTAAATTTTTGGAATTAACAGCAACATTTAAATTGTTCGGTGCAGGAAGTAAAGTATCATTTAACTTGACGTTGGTAGCCTTTGTGTTTCCATAATTATATATTGTAAAGTTATATGTAATTAGTTCTCCTGGAAGTGCAGGGTTGGGGTACATATATTTTACTATGTTTATGTCTGCTTTTTCATCTACAAATATTTTTTTTGAACATAAAACCGGTTTTGATATTTCGTCTGAGGTAATATTAGATATATTTATAATTGATGATTTTTTAGAAATGGGTGCTTTGTTGTTTACAGTAGCAGAGTATATTAGCAAAATATTTGAATAAGCAGGGAGATCATTTACTTTAAAAATTGTTTTGTCTGAGTATATTTCGGGAATTATTTGTGAGTCCAACGCCCCATTTATATATAGAAAAGAAGGTCCGGAATAATCAAGTGGTATAAATTTTGCTTCAGAAGGCAAACTACTATTAGAATAAGCCCCTAAATTTTCACTTATTTTAAGGTTTTTAATAGTGGTTGGTTTATTATTTATAATAGCAATGCAATAAAAAATTTCTTTGTTTAAAAAGTATGATTTTGTTAAAGCGGTTTTATTTACCGTAATAGCATCTTGCACAGACGCATTTGTAGTATTAGAAATAATAAAACCTTTTTGATGCCCGTATTCAAATGAAAGAGATGCAGCGCTTAAGAATTGATTAGACATTGTCAGGAACCTCCAGTAAAAATCTTTATTATATTTAGTATATTCTGGTAGTGAAAATTTTGATAAATTTTAAAAGGGGGAAGGGGTACATTATTAAATTAATTAAAATATGTAATTTTTTGTAACTAAATTGTTAACTTCGATTTCGTGGTTTTGCACAAAGCTAAAATTTTAAAAAATCAAATACCCTTAAAAAACTATATATTTTTTTTATGATTAAAAAACATTTTATGCAAAAGATAGATAACAAATTTAAATCATTTTACTTTTTGAACAAAAAAATTAATACCGAACGATTGACAAAAAGCAAAATGTTTAATATTATTATAGTTAAGTAATTGTTTTAGGTAAAAAAATGAGTTACGTTTTTTTAAAAAATAATTACATAAAATATGAAAAAGCTTTACTTGAATTATGTTAGGAGGTAAGTATGGAAGAAATCGCAAAAGAAAGACTAAACAAAGCAGCCAAGAAATATATAGCTTTGATGCTTATGGGTTCTATTGGTATGGCTTCTATTTTTTCCGTAGGAGCGTTTAGTCGCAGGGTTCATGTTAAAGTGGATGACATAGAAAAAACATTTCTAACTGTTAATAATGATACAGATAAGATTCTTGATCAAGCAGACATAAAAGTTTTTGAAGGTGATGATGTAAACAGACAAGAAGATCAAGATATTGAAATCTCAATAAAAAGAGCATGTAGCGTATCTGTTAGCAAAGGAAAGCAACAGGTTTCTTTTGTAAAAGCAGTGGAAACTGTAGGAGATGCTATTAAAGAGTCTGGCATTCCGGTTGATGAAAATGATGAAATTAATTACCCTGTAGATGAAAAAGTTTTTTCCGGAATGAGTATAGAAATTAACGAAATGAATAAGATAAAAATTTCTGCAGATGGAGCGCAAAGGGAATATTCTGTTCCAGCTGATTTAAGTGTTAATGAGGCTCTTAATTATTTGGGAATTAATATTTCTTCAAATGATTTAATAAATGTTGATGTTGCTTCAAACGTTTACGAAGGAATGGAAATTACAATTAGTCGTGTGGAAATTAGGGAAGTAGTAAAAAAAGAGGAAATACCTTTTAATAAAGTATATAAAACTACGCATTTGCTCGACGGCAAACCCCAACAAGTTTCTTCAACTGGTAAAAAAGGTGAAAAGGAAGTTGTGGTAAAAGAAATTGTTGTTGACGGTATTGTAAAAGCAAGTGAAGAAATAAGCAGTAAAGTTATTACCGAGCCTGTTGATGAAGTTATTTTAAAAGGTACAGATTTGCCTGACGCTGAACCTGCTGTTTCAAAAAAAATTGTAGCACCGGTTTCTTCATCAAGTGTTTCGGAAGGATCCTCTAATTCTTTTTCGAACGCTTCTAATGTTCTTGTTGGTTCAGCAACAGCTTATACTGCTTCCAGTGGCGCAAGAACCTCTCAAGGAAATACCCCAACACCGGGAATAACCATTGCGGTAAATCCAAACAAGATTCCGTATGGTAAGCATCTTGTAATTACGGATTTAAATGACAATATTATATGTACAGGTGTTGCTCAAGATACAGGTGGAGCACTGAAAAATGGTAACGCACTGGTTGATATATTTATGAGAACTAAAGCGGAATGTTTAAAGTTTGGACGCAAAAAAGTTAAAGTATATGAGAAATAAAAACACTTTATCCTCGAACTTAATTTTTCGGGGATTATTTTTTTGTGCGCATGTGAGAATTTACGGACAATACAAAATAAATACAAAAACAAATTAAAACTATGCTGCCAAATTTTGTTGCTGAATTTGAAATTAAAATAGGATGCTTTAAAGTGGAAAATGCGTTTTGGTATTTTTCCGGTAAGTTATTTAAAATAAAAAATGTCAAAAGGGCTGTTACTGTACCATTTAAAAATCTAACAATGCAAAATTTTAAGTAGTTAAAATCTGTATTTTTTAAAATGTATTTTATTTGAAGATGTGCACAAATTCCTCCGTAACCCACAGCAAAAGCGATTATAATTAAAGGCGCGTTTAAGTTTGTTGCCATAAAACATCCAGAAGTAATTTCTAATAGCGAAACAATAATGGACTTAGATGTGGCTGGATTTATATTTATTAACTTTAATTTGTTTATTAGTAGTGTGTATATATCTAGATTTTGGATTACCTCGATAATTGTGCAAAATAGAATAATTAAAGAGCACATATTAACTATAGTTTTTGATGTTTCCACACAAGATAGAATCAGCGAATCTGATAGGCAAATATTTTTATCCGTATCAGAGAATTTTTTTTCGTAAAATTCTCTTTTTTTAATTTTAGCTATAATTCCGAAAACAAAAGAAATAAAAAAAGAAAGAAATATTTGAGTTAAAAATAAAATTTGCCCAAATAAATAATTTTTAGTTAAAAGTGTGCCCACTATATTTATTATAAAAGCAGGCCCGGCATTTACCGCAAAGCACATTAATCTGTTTAGTTGTTCTTTGTTTATTTCTTTTTTTAGGAAAAGTGTTTGTGCACCTTTTGCACCAACGGGGTATCCGCCGATTAAACTAAGAATTATAACAGGCGCTGTACATCCGGGTAAATAAAATAAAAATTTTGTAACTGGAGAAAATAATTTTTGAAATTTTTTTGATATTCCGGAATTTACAATAAATGCAGCTAAAAACATAAATATAAATAGCGATGGTATAAGCATTTCTAGGCAAAAGTTTAACCCTTGCGAAGCTCCTTTAGCTGCGGTTTTAGGAGTTTGCGTTATTTTTATGATAAAAGCTATTGTAATAAGTATAATAAATATTGATTTTAATTTTTTAAATATGCTTTTTGCGTGATAATACATAAGTTTGAAATCACTCCCTGAAATATATATGTTAAAGTGATTTTTATTTATGATTTTGCATATTTATTTATTAAAAAGTTTGGCAGAGGTGATTTTTTAATTGTTTGGTAAAGAAAATGGTTTTAAAACTCCAAAAGAATTGCTCTGCAAATTAAAAAATTCATCAGTGGGGGGCTTTATGTGCCCCGTACATTTTGAAATAAGAAGCAATCGGTATGTTGTTGTGGAAGGCTGCCAAAGCATAGAGCAGTATGACGAAAATATGGTAAAGATAAAAGTTCAAAAAATGTCTGTTGCATTTTTTGGGAAAGATTTAAATATAAAATGTTTGGGTATGGATTCTTTGATAATAGATGGATTTATCACGTCGATAGAATTTAATACATAAAAATAGTTTTGGAGGCTGTTTAAGTTTGATTTTACAGTGCATTAGGTGGATTTTTGGATATGCTTCATTTGAATTGATTGGTGAGTATCCGGAAAAATTCATAAATCTTACCGTAAAAAATAAAATTAATATTTGGGATATAAAAAAATATGGGTTTGTTTTAAATGGTAAGGTACAGGCGTCAGAATACAGGCGCCTTAGACTTTGTGCAAAAAAAGCGCACTGTAAAATAAAAATAAAGGGTAAAAAAGGGTTTCCGTTTATTAAAATGAAATACAAAAAGCGAATAGGCTTTTTTGTGGGAGTATTATTTCTTTTGGTTATGGTATATATTTTTTCGCTTTTTATATGGAGTGTAGATGTATCCGGAAACGAAAACATAAAATCAGAAGAAATTTTACAGGTTGCAAGTGAATTGGGTGTTCGACCTGGTATTTTTAAAAAAAGTATAAACGTTTCAAATGTTACACTGGCAGCTATGGAAAAATTTGAAGACGTTGCGTGGATGTCAATAAATATATCTGGTAGCAAGGTGAATATTTCTATAAAAGAAAAAATAAAAAAACCAGATATTGCTAAAAACGGTGAGCCGTGCAATATAGTTGCAAGTTGTGATGGCCAGATTGAAAGATTGGAGACTTTTAAAGGTGAGCCGTGTGTAAATGTTGGTGATATTGTAGTTAAAGGTCAACTGCTTATAAGCGGAGTTATGGAAAATTTAAACGGGGGAAGTTATTTTTTAGATGCCGATGGTAAAGTATTTGCTAAAACAGTTAAAAAAATTACTGAAAAAGTAAAAACAAGTCAAACTATAACTAAAGATACAGGCAAAAATGCAACTCGTTTGCGGCTGGAAATTTGTGGTGGCACTGTACCTTTTTGGGGATATTGGAAGAACATAAATGACAATTATCAGGTAGAAACGACAGAGAACGTCATGAATCTTTTTGGCCTAGAACTTCCTGCAAAAATATGCAAAGAGTATTGCCGAGAGCAAGAAAAAGAAGAAATAACGCTAACGAGCGAAGAAGCTTATTTGCAAATTGAAAATAATATTTTAAAAAGAGAAAACGAAGAATTTAAAGGAGTAGAGATTTTAGACAAAACAGTAAAAAAATCCGAAAACGACGGCGAATTATCGGAAGAAGTTGAATATGTTTGTGCTGAAAACATAGCTTGTAAAGAAAAAATAAACATCGAGCAATAGTAATAAATTGATTAAAAAAAAATATAAAAGAAATATTTTTGTTAAATATATAAATATTTGATAATAAGGGTTTGACATAATGTGAAAAATATTCTATAATTATAATTTGTAGAATGTTAAATTTATTTTTTTACTCTGTGCAACAAAATTAAGTTGTGATCATGAAAAGATAAAATTGGTTTAGTTTTTAGGAAGGATGAAATGAAATGGTTGTTGATAAAACAAGAGTAATAATAGTTAATAGACAAAAAGAAGTGAAAATACCAACTGGTATTCGTATGCTTATTAGAAGATGCTGTAATGCAGTTCTTAAATTAGAAAAATTTAAAGGTTCAGCAGAAATTAGCGTTACTATAGTTGATAATGCGTACATACAGGGCCTTAATAAGCAATACAGAGATAAAGATCTGCCTACCGATGTGCTTTCATTCCCAATGGGGAAAGATGGTGTGTATGAAGTGGATCCTGAGACTAATGCTAAACTATTAGGTGATATTGTTATTTCTATGGAAAAAGTTAGGGAGCAAAGCAAGATTTATGGCCATAGTTTAAGAAGAGAAGTTGCATATCTTACAGCTCATTGTATGCTTCATTTGCTTGGTTACGATCATGAGCAAGGCGGAATTGAAAAAATGCATATGAGAGAAAGAGAAGATAGAATTCTTGATTTGCTTGGTTTTTCAAACGCAGTATCTTATGTTTCTGATGACGAAACCAGATAATGTAAGCTTATGAAAATAATAAAAAGTTTTAAATACGCAATAAAAGGTATAATTTACGCAATAAAGAACGAACGTAATATGAGAATTCATACGGTCGCTTCCGTTTGCGTATTTCTTTTTTCTCTTTTTTTTGATTTAAATTCCGAAAAATATATTTTGCTTCTTCTTACGTGTTCTTTTGTTATGGTTTGTGAACTTGTTAATAGTGCCATTGAAAATTTAATAGACATTTGCGCTACGGACTATAATTCTAAGGCAAAGGCTGCAAAAGATATCGCCGCGGGTTTTGTACTTCTTTCGGCGTGCTCAGCTGTTGTAGTTGGAATTTTAATTTTTAAAGATATTAAAGGTTACATAAATGTTTGGAATTTTTTATGTGCGTTTCCTTGGGTACTTATTCCTATGTCGGCTTTTGGTGTTTTCTTGTATTTTTATATTTTTATGGGCCCGGCAGAAATTAAAAACATAACTAAATCTAAAATAAAACATGTTAAAAAGAGGAGAAAAAATGGTAGATAATTTAAAAACTAAATCATTATTCGTTTCAATATTAGGGAAAGCAAACGTAGGAAAATCTTCTATTATGAATATGATGATTAACTCCAAGGTATCTATTGTTTCGCCAAAACCACAAACTACCCGAAATAAAGTGATAGGAATTTTTACGGATAATGATGTTCAATTAGTTTTTATAGATACTCCTGGAATTCATAAGCCAAGAACTAAACTTGGGGATTTTATGATTTCAGAGGTAAACAGTGCTTTTTTTGGCGCTCAGGCATGTATTCATGTTGTGGAAGCGGGGAAATCCTGTGATGATTTTGATTTAGAACTTGTCCAAAAATTTGAAAAAGCAAATATGCCTGTTATTCTGGCGATAAATAAAATTGATACGTTAAAAGATAAAATACTTCTGATGCCGGATATAAAAAAATGGAAAGAAGTTTACGATTATAAAGCCATAGTTCCAGTTTCCGCTAAAACGTGTGATGGAAAAGATGATTTGATTTCGGAAATTATTAAATTGGCTGAGCCGTCTGTGTTTTATTATGGCGAGGATGATATAACGGACAAAACTCAGAGGGCAATTGCTGCGGAAATAATAAGGGAAAAACTGCTTTGTAATTTGGATAAAGAATTGCCTCATGGAACGGCGGTTTTGATTGAAAAATTTCAAGAGCGTGAGGATATTATTGATATTCATGCCACAATATATTGCGAAAAAAGTAGCCATAAATCAATGATAATTGGAAAAAATGGCAACATGATAAAAAAGATTGGGATCCAGTCCAGGAAAGACCTGGAAGAGATGCTGAATTTTAAAGTAAATTTGAAGCTTTGGGTTAAAGTAAAAGAAAATTGGCGAAATAAAGAGGCGTTACTTCATACGTTGGGATATGAAGAATTAAAAAAGTAATATAAACATATAAAATATTATTAAAACGAATTAAAATTTTGTCAGGTTACTATATTTTTTATAATAATTGTATTATAATGGTTCCATCAAACAGGAGTGAAAAAATTCTGTATTGAAGGGAGAATTATTATGAATAAAGATAGTGCGTGGGAAAAATTCAGAAAAACGGGCAAAATAATATATTATTTAGAATATAAAAAGAATGATATGGTTTCTCGGCCAAGTATTTTTAAGGGTGAAATAAATGAAAATAAGTGTAAAAGGAGTAGTGGTTAAAGAGGTTAACTACGGAGAAAGTGATAAGATTTTAACTGTTTTAACTGCCGAATATGGTATAATTTCAGCAATAGCTAAACGGTGCCGAAATTTAAAAAACAAATCCGGTGCATCTCCGCAACTTTTATCTTATTGTTCGTTTTTATTTTATGAGTCAAAACGGGGATACATTGTAAACGATTGCGAAGTACTTGAAGTTTTTTGGGGAGTAATAAAAGATTTAAAAAGTTTATCTTTAGCCCAGTATTTTTGCGAGTTAGCGCTTGCTTTGTCGCCGGAAAGTCCCAACAGTCAAGATTTTTTAAGACTTTTTTTGAACTGTATTTTTTATCTTTCAAATAAAAATAAAGATATGCTCCTTATTAAATCGATTTTTGAAATGAGGAGCATGTCGCTTTGTGGTTATATTCCAAATTTAGTGTATTGCAATAAATGTAAAAAGTATAATCCTGAAAAAATAAAGTTTTATATAAACAGGGGAATAATAATTTGTGGGGATTGCAGTAAGAAATATTTTATAGGCGGGCATGATATAGCGCCGGGTGTTTTGCTTGCACTTCGCCATATAATTTATTCTGAAAATGAAAAATTATTTTCTTTTAAAATTTCGGATGAATCTTTAGAAACTCTTTCGTTGGTGTCTGAAAAATATGTTGCTTATCATTTGGATATCGAATTTAAATCTTTAAATTTTTATAAATCTTTATATTAATATGTTTATGAATTTAAGTGTATTTGCAACTATAGCACATACAACAATTCCAATAGCAGTGGGTATTATAAACGATAAAAATGTCCACTTTAAGCTGCCCGTTTCTTTTTTTATTGTAAGGCAAGTTGTTCCGCATGGAAAATGCATTAAAGAAAACAGCATTACGCATATTGCGGTAATATATGTCCATCCGTTTCCGACTAATAACGCATGTAGCTGAGCGGGATTTTCTAGGCTTAAAATTGTATTTCCGCACATGTAACTCATTATTATAATCGGGAACACGATTTCATTGGCGGGGAATCCGAGAATAAAAGCCATAAGTATTACGCCGTCTAATCCTATGAATTTGGCAAACGGGTCTAAAAACGAAGAGCAGTGCGCCAAAACACTCAAATCTCCAATTTTTATATTAGACATTAGCCAAATGATAAGTCCGGCAGGAGCGGCAACAATTATAGCTCTTTTTAAGACGAAAATAGTCCTGTCAAATATTGAACGCACTAGTATTTTCCCGATTTGTGGTTTGCGGTAAGGAGGAAGCTCCAAAACAAAAGATGATTTTGCGCCTTTTAATATTGTTTTGGAAAGCAGTTTGGATGTCAAAAAAGTTATCATAATGCTAAATATGACTACTGAAGTTAAAATTAAAGTTGAAAAAAATGAATCGCAAAAAGAGCCACCAATAAAAAACATGGTTATAATGGAGATAAGTAACGGAAATCTACCGTTGCATGGTATGAAATTGTTTGTTATAAGAGCTATTAATCTTTCGCGTGGTGAATCTATGATTCTGCATCCCATAACTCCGCATGCATTGCAGCCCAGTCCCATACACATTGTAAGAGATTGTTTGCCGTGAGCGCCACATTTTTTAAAAATTTTGTCTAAATTAAAAGCTACTCTTGGTAAATAACCGACGTCTTCTAAAAAAGTAAACATTGGAAAAAATATCGCCATAGGGGGTAGCATTACAGAAACAACCCAAGCCAAAGTTTTGTATACTCCTAGAATTAAAATACCGTATATCCACTGCGGCGTGCCAATACTGATAAAAAATTCAAGCATTCTATCTTGAGCCCAAAATAACCCCGATGCGATTAATTCAGAAGGGTAATTTGCCCCGGAAAGAGTTATCCAAAAAATTCCCAAAAGCAATAAAATCATAATAGGGAAGCCGGTTAATTTAGAAGTAAGGATTTTATCTATGGCGCGGTCTTGTTTGTCGTAATTGCCGTTTTCAATTTTTACGCAGAGCTTGAATATTTCTTCTGATTTTTTTGTAGTGTCTTGCGCGATTTGAGAAGAAATCGAACACTTTAAGGTTTTAAATAATTTTTTTCTTTCTTTAAAATATTGCTCTTTAATTTTTTTGTTAGCAAATATTTCGTGCCCAAAGTGGCTTTTAATAGAATTTCTAATACTTTTATTATTTTCAAAAAATTGTAAGCTAAGCCACTCGGGGTTTGTTTCCAGTTCGTTTTTTAAGTGTCGCGAAAGGTTGTTAATGGCGTTTTCTAAATCTTTATTATAGTAATTTTTAATTTTAAAAGTTTTTATTTCTCCTGTGCAAATTTTTTGAATTTTGTCCATGAGTGAATGTAGTCCTTTTTTTGAACGTGCATTGGTGGCCACTACGGGTACTCCAAGCTGAAGGGAAAGTTCGTCTAAATCAATTTTAATTTTTTTGCGTGCGGCTTCGTCTATTAAATTTACGCAAATTACAGCTTTGTTTGTAAGTTCTAGTATTTGTAGGGCTAAATTAAGATTTCTTTCTAAACATGTTGCGTCTAAAGTAATTATTATAGCGTCCGGTTTTTGAAAGCAGATATAATCTCTGGCTATTTCTTCTTCGGGTGAATTGGCCATTAAAGAATACGTTCCCGGTAAATCAGTTATTTTAAACAGTGTATTTTTGAACGAATATTCTCCCAAAGCGCATTCGATTGTTTTTCCCGGCCAGTTTCCCGTGTGCTGATGCATTCCTGTTAAAGCATTAAAAACTGTGCTTTTCCCTACATTTGGGTTTCCTGCGATTGCTATGTTATAAGTTTTTTTTGGTACTTTTGATTTTTTAAATATTTTTATTTTAAACTTATTTTTAATAGCATTCATAAAGACACCTCGAGTAAAAATTATTTAAACGCTTTCAACAACAATTTTTTTGGTGTCTTCTTTTCTAATGGCAATAATTGCCCCACGAACTAAAAATGCAGTGGGGTCACCAAGCGGACTACACTGGATATTTTTTATAAATGTTCCGGGAATAATTCCCAGGTCTAACAACCGCCGTTTAATTTGCCCTTTGCAGTTGATGGATATAATTTTGTAGCTTTTGTTTGGTTTGGATTTAGAAAGTGGTAAAAAAGATGTTTTTAAAATAAAAACTCCTCCCAAAATAAAATTACTTTTTATAAATTATGAAAATAAAGCAAAAAAGTTGCTTGAAAATAAAAAATCACCGCTAAAAATTAGCAGTGATTTAAAAATTTTTCTAAGTATTACTGTTGCTATTAGATTTTTTGTCTGTATTTTCGTTTTCTTTTTTGGAGTTATCATTATCATTAATAAGTTTATCATCAGGGGTTGTTACAGAAAGGATTTGATTTTTATTATCTGTTTTTGAATTATATATTTCTTTATCAATTTTAAAATACTGGCGTTCTTTGAAAATCTTACTATCATTGGTAAGTTTACTTTTAAGCCTTGAAATGCTTTTTACACAGCTGTTTCGAATGTTAGTCATAGCCTCATTAATTGAAATTTTCACCCCTGGATTTTGTAATTGTTCAATATAATGTTTTATTGTTTCATAAAATTTTGCTTTTTCATCATCTTCTTTTTTGGTTTTTTCTAGTTCTTCTAATAAATATTTTAAAGCATCGTCTATTTTCCCTTGTTCGCTTCCAATACAAATTTCTTTGTAGTGATTGCAGAATTCTGTGTCTACTGCTTGAGATTTAGGGCCATGAAGATCCACAGAATCTATATTTATGATTGCTTGTTCATGACTTACAAAATAATAAAGCCTGAATAAAAATCTTGCAAGGTTGCCTTCTTCGCTTGTTTCGTCTTTGTAATTAAATCTGCTTCTAGAATTATCTTTAAGCATTAAGCCGAACATTACTTTTCTGTATTCTTCATTGTCATGATTTTCAAACTTCGCCATCTCGATCATTTTCCTTGCCATAACGACATCTTTTATAGTTTTTGTGTTTATGCTAGACGCATCTTTCCTTAATAATTTTAATAAAAATATGCATATATTGGAATTTAAATTAATTTTATCATTGAGAGATTTAATTTTTTTCTCGAGAGACTCAGTATCCTTTTCTTTTCCTTCTAGCTTTTATT
>JAFRKM010000114.1 GCA_017431755.1 Clostridia bacterium | reverse complement strand
AGAAATTTTCATAGTTCTAAAACGGTTTTTTATCGATTTGGTTTTTTTCAAAATATAGATGGCTGTACACTCGTAAGAAATGGGAAAATTTGGAAAGATTTTCAAAAAACATATTTTGATTTACCAGCTTGGCTAGTTGATTCCTTTTATCAAGAAAAGAACGAGCTAAATGAGAAAAATAGATTAAATGATTTGGATTTGACAAAAATTATCCGACAAAATAATGGTGGAAACATTTATTTTGGAACTTTAAAAAATCAAAAAATAATTGTAAAAGAAAGTCGGGCCAATATATTAACTTTTGTGAATTTAAAATCAGAAGAATTGCGCAAAAACGAATTTCTTATGAGCGAGTTTTTAAATTCAGCTAATTTTTCACAACCAATTGAAAAATTTCGTGCTTGGATTAATCATTATTATGTTTACAAGTTTATTGATGGACAAACACTTAGAGAATTTCAAAGTAACTTTTCCTTATTTGATAATTTGACCGTGGATAAATTAGTGATTTTTTCAACAATTATTCAACAATTAATTGAAATTTTGGAAGAAGCACATCATAAAAATGTAATATTAGATGATATTCACCCTGATAATTTTTTGATTGACAAAGCTAATAAAATTCATTTTATTGATTTGGAATTTGCTCATAAATTTGATGAATCAAGAAAAGTTACTGCAAAAACAGAAGGATTCTATTTAAAAAGTTGGTCAAAATTGACGGAAATGAAAAAAGACCTAAGAAAAGTTGGTCAGTTGATTTTATTTCTAGTTGGTCAATTAAATGTGTTCAATCAGCAAGAAAGAAGCCTTGAAGAAACGATTATTTTAGCTGCTAAAATCTTTGAAAGATTTGAAGTTAAAACGAATATTTCTGAGTTATTAACTTATTTATTTACTGGAAGTTCTACCAAAAAGGCTTTAGAAATTTCTAAAAAACTTTATTTTTATAAATCAGATGTTTTTTTACATATTTCTAAAGAGTACTTGGAAGAACCAAAGAACTTGGTCACATTTATCAAAGAAAATAAATTTGAAAATCTAGGACTAAATGGTTTAACAGGTTATTTGTGGAAATTATCAATTTTTAAAAAAAATAAGTTAATTGATGAAAAAATTGAATATTTACTTTCACAATTAAGTGATTCATTTTTACATTTATCTGAAAATAGTTATTCTCCCTACTTATTAAACGGTTCTAGTGGTCTAGCATTGTTTTTGCTGACCTATAATTTTGAAAAATATGAAAAGCAAATTATTAAAATAGCAAATGGAATGGATGTGAAATTTTCAAAATCAATGGATTTTGAGAAAGGCTTATCAGGAATTGCATACTTTTTATTGATGGTTTATCAAAAAACGGGGAATAAAAAATATTTGAGCTGGGCTGATGAACAGCTAAGAACTTGCAAATTATTTATCAAAAACAAAAAATTATATAATTTTTATACTAAAAGTTATGAAGAAGGTTTTTTAAAAGGTTATGAGGGTTATAAATTTATCAAAGAATTAAGGAGGAAACTATGAATTTACTGAGAAAAAATAAAACATTTGCTTCCTTGTTGTCCAGCTCTATTTTTTCTATGTTGGGAACGAGTTTATTTAACATTGTTTTTTTGATTTATGCGAGTAGCATGCCTCATCCGAAAATGATGATTTCATTAGCTGAACTCTGCCTTTTGTTACCGATTATATTTGCAGCTTACACAGGGTTTTTGGCCGATAGAACAAAAAATAAAGCAAATTTTATGATTCGTGCGAGCTGGATTCAAGCCGTATTATTCTTTTTATTGATTTTTTTGATGATGGAGAAAAATTGGATTAGTTTTTGGAGCATAGCTGGTGTGAAAATTTTGACCGACCTGATTACCAGTTATAAATCTGGGTTACGCGCACCAATTTTACAAAATAATCTAAGCGCAGAGGAAATACAACCAGCATTTGGACAAATCCAAGGTTTATCATCTATTATAGAAATTATCGGACAACCTTTGGGTGTAACGATTCTGGCTCTTTCACATCAATCCTTTTCTTTGGTCGTTTTGATTAATGGGATCTTATATTTACTGAGTGGTTTCTTTTTATTGATTTTCCGTAAAAAGTTGACTTTTAAGACTGTCAATTTTGATGAAAAGTTTAAATTTAATATCAAAGAGAGTTTTTCACAAATTCGTGATGTTTTTACTGTAAATAGTTCATCAAATTTTTTAGTACTAGTATTTTCATTAGTTTTTATCAACTTTATTTTGGCGGGTATTGGACCTTTGACCAGCTTGGCCATGTTAAAATTTAATCCATTTTCTGTGAATTACGGGATTGCTATAATGATTTTTAACGTTGTTTTGATGCTAGGAATGCTCGCAGGCTCATTTATTATGGGGGATAAACTAAAAGATTGGGAACTTCCCAAATTAATGATTGCTACTTTTTTGATGATTGCACTTTTTGCAGCTTTGGTAACTCATTTTGGCTTGATTTCTTTAATATTTCTCTTTTCTTTGGCTTACATATCGGCCAAAGCGAGTCCTAAAGTCAATCGTCTCATTCTGGAAAATGTTTCTTCAGAAAATTTGGGGAAAATTGGTGGAGGGATTACGACTATTTTTACATTTTCGGTACCATTTGGTGGAGCAATCTTTGTGTTTTTTGCAAATTTAATAGGCATCGCTCTCACATTTTATATTATTTCTATTTTGTCTCTTCTTGTCTTCTTGATTTTACTATTAATAATTTTTCGCCAGTAAAAAAGAGTTCAATTGAACGCTCAGACTGCAGGCAAAGTTGGGGGGCAGTATAGAGTTTCTCTTTTGAGAAGCTTTTTTTCTAACAGAGGATATTTCTTGTTTGCATTCTTTTTTGCTATAAAGAAAGTTAAAAAATCACAAATTGCTCAACCATAGGTGTAAATGAGCTAAAAATTTGAACGCAACTCAAAATGGACCACTATCAAATAATTAGACATAAAATGAGCTATATTTTTTCAATATTTGAGTGCTCATAAAATGGTCATTTTCTGGACACTCTTCTTTTCTTTTTAAAATTCTAAAAAACATTTACATTTATTGTTCATAAACCCGTGATTTATTCTATGTTCATTTATACATATCTTT
>JAFRKM010000113.1 GCA_017431755.1 Clostridia bacterium | reverse complement strand
AATGTTTTCCTTCTTCAATTATTATTTTTCTATTTTTTCGATCAGGCTCTTTTGCTAAAAGCTCTTCCACAGAATCTAAAATTTCGTTTTCTGTTGCTTTTCTTTCGTTGTTAAGTTCATTAAGTTCATTTGCTAAATCATATGCTTCTTTTTCGTTTTCACTTATCAAAAGTTTAAGAGCCAAAGCTGAGTCGCCCATTCTTCCACTTGCATTTATTCTGGGGACCAGACAAAATGCTATATTTGTTGAACTTATCTGTTTATCTTTTAATCCTGAAATTTCTATAAGAGAATTTATTCCCGGACGCCTAAACTGCATTATATTTTTTATTCCGTCTTTTACAATATTCCGGGTTTCGCCGATAAGTTCAATAGAATCTCCAATTGTACCTATTGCAACTAGATCTAAATATTTTGAAGTGTCAAAATCATTTTCATTTTCCATAGCCTGAATAAATTTAAACGCAACGCCCACCCCGGCAAAATTTTTATATTTAGTGCTACAATCTTCTCTGTATGGATCAACTACTGCTGCGGCATTTGGCAGTTTTTCAGGAGCTCTGTGATGATCTGTTACTACTACGTCTATTTTCAAAGAACTTGCGTATTCAACTTCTTTTTCTGCCGAAATACCATTATCAACCGTAAAAATTAATTTTGCTTTCATATCTTTTATAAAATCAATTACAGATATATTTAAACCATAACCTTCTTTTCCTCTGTAAGGAATATAGCAAAAAACATCTGCACCTTTATTTTTTAAATAATCAAATACCAGTGCTGTTGCTGTTATTCCATCAGCATCATAATCTCCATAAATACATATTTTTTCATTTGACTCTAAAGCCTTTTTCACACGCGCTACTGCCTTGTCCATATCTTTCATATCAAAAGGAGATTCATAATCATCACTTTTCTTAAGAAATTTATTTATATCTTCAGCACTTTTAAGCCCTCTTGTGTAAAGTATAGCAGCACAAACAAAAGGAATCTCACATTCATGCGATATCCTTAGCGCTTCTTTTTTATTTATATCTTTAATTTTCCATTCTTGTATACTCAATTTAATTCAGTTCTTTCTTTTTTATTTTAACCCAAAATATCTTTTATAACCTGACCTCCTATTATAAGCCCCGCCACGGAAGGTACAAAAGAAATACTTGAGTTAATTTTTTTGCCGTTAACATCGTGATTCCTTGCTTTGTAAATTGGTTTTTCTGTGGAATACACCACTTTTAAATGCTTAATAAATCTTTTTTTCAGTTCACACCTCATCACTTTTGCCAAAGGGCATTCGTGTGTATTGTAAATATCATCTACTTTAAGCATAAGAGGATTAATTTTATTTGCCATTCCCATTGAGCTTATGATATTTACCTTACTTTCATATGCTTTTTCAATTATCAATAGTTTGGACGTAACAGTATCAATTGCATCTACAACATAATTATAATTCAAAAAATCAAATTGGTCTATATTTTCTTTACAAATAAAAGTATTATAGGCAGTTACTTTTATTTCCGGATTTATATTAAGAAGTCTCTCTTTTGTAACCTCTGTTTTAAATTTTCCGATAGTGGTATCATCTGCGATTAGCTGCCTGTTTATGTTTGTTATATCTACTTTGTCACTATCTACAATAGTTATATTTCCTATTCCACTTCTTGCCAGCGCCTCAGTTACAAATGAACCAACACCACCCAAACCAAAAACTATAACTTTTGATTTTTTTAACTTATCTAGACCATCTTTACCGATTAAAAGTTCCGTTCTGCTAAATCTACCTTCTATTTTAAATCACCTACTTTTTAAAATTACACTCTAAAGATTATATTTTCTTTTTTAAATAGTTTAAACATAACTAAATACAAAAGGAAAACATAAAGAACATTCAAACCAACCACAACATTAAAATGCAGCAGATTAAATGAATTAGACAAAATTTCTTTTATTATACAAATAATATTTAAAACCGGCAAACATAAATAAGAAAAATTAATTCTACTAGTCTCCATCATAAGAGTAAAAACAGACGGAAACATAGCAAGTAAAACAATAAACATTGAATATGTCTGAGCCTCTTTGTATGATTTTGCATAGATACTAATAGTAAGATTAATCGCAGCAAAAAATACTGAAATTAAAATAGCCGCCACCAAAAGCGCTCCAAAAGACATAATATTAAAATTATTTAAAACGCTTCTAGCTGATGAAATTATTAAATAAATCAAAAAGCCAACAACAGTAGACATACTGCTTAAAACGCCCATAAAAGTCGTAGCTAAAAGTTTGCCTAAGACCACTGCAGACCTTTCTACACCTGTGGCAAGCAACGGCTCCAAAGTGCCGCGTTCCTTTTCTCCTGCACCAAGATCCGCCGCCGTAGTTGAAGTTCCCACACAAGAATAAGTTATAAGCATCATTGGTACAAACATAACAAAAAACACTGATCCAAAATCAATTAACCCTGAATCAATTTGCTCACCAAGGTTAATTTTCATTTCACCAACCTGCTCTAAGTCCTCAATTCTTTCAAAAGAATATTTTTGAAATATCTCCCTATAAGCTTCTTCATAGCCTGAAACCAAAGAATATGAAATTGAAGAATTTACAGAAAATTCGTTATATTTAATATCTAAAGCAAACGGTTCATTTTTTATTATTTTTTCATCTAAATGTTCATCAATTATCACATAAGAAGATATTTCACCGGAATCCAAAAATTTTTCTGGATTGTTCGTTTCGATAATTGCAATGTCATCTTGAGCAGACATAAATTTATAAAAAGAATTATCTTTATTGCTTACTGCAATATTTATAACTTTTGGAGAATACTGTTCTGCTTTTCCACCGCCAATTATAAACAAAATAGAAGGAACTAGAAAAAATGGTATTAAAATTCCCACAAAAAAAGTTTTCAGATCGCGCATAATACATTTTAATTCTTTAAAAAATATAATTAAAGCTTGTTTAAACATTTTCATCACCGTCGCATACTAAATTAAAAAGCATGTTATTTATTTCTTTTTCGGAATATTTTTCGCGATACTGACTAATTTTAAATACTTTTATTATTTCACCCTTATGAAGCACTATAGTTCTATCTGAATAATTTTTTATATTTTCCATTGAATGGCTGGAAAAAATTATAGTCTTCCCTTCTTTTTTACACTCTTCCATAAAATCGAAAATAGTTTTTGACGCCTTAAAATCAAGCCCGGAATCAGGCTCATCTAAAAGCATAACAGAGGGATTATGTACTATAGCTCTTGATATTGCAACTTTTTGTTTCATTCCTTTAGAAAATGTATTTACCCTTTTATCCGCATATCCAGCAAAAGAAAATTTATTAATTAAATATTTTATTCTTTCACCGCTTTCTTTGTTTGACATACCATTTAATTTAGCAAAAAACTCAAGATTCTCCCTGGCAGTAAGTCTTTCATAAAGTCCGGATTCGCCACCAAAAAGTATACCAATATTCTTTCTAACTTCTTTTGGCGATTTTAAAATATCATAGCCATTAATCTCAGCACTACCTTCGCTTGGCAACAGTATTGTACTAATTATTCTAAGAAGAGTTGATTTTCCGGCACCGTTTTCTCCTAAAAGCCCAATTATTTCTCCATTATTAACACTAAAGCTCACATTTTTAAGTGCCTGATTATTTTTAAAATTTTTACTTATATTTTTTATTTCAATCACAATAACTTCCTCCAGTATAAAAACACACTGTGTGTTAAAAATTATAATAAATTAGCCGGTTTGTGTCAATTATATTAATGTAAAAAATATTTGAAAATTAATCTTTTAAATCATGGTATAATTAAATTAATAAATAAATTTTTTAAGTTTAAAAAGAAAGGAATGATTAAAATAAAATTTAAAATAAACTCCGAATATAAACCCACAGGAGATCAACCACAAGCTATTGATTCAATTGTAAATGGAATAAAAAGCGGAGACAAAGAACAAACACTTTTAGGCGTTACGGGTTCGGGAAAAACTTTTACTATGGCAAACATAATCGAAAAAGTTCAAAAACCCACACTAGTTCTTGCACATAACAAAACTTTGGCAGCTCAGCTTTGCTCTGAATTTAAAGAATTTTTCCCCGATAATGCAGTGGAATATTTCGTTTCTTATTACGATTATTACCAACCGGAATCCTATATTGCCGCTACAGACACATATATTGAAAAAGACTCATCTATAAATGATGAAATAGACAAACTACGCCACTCCGCGACCTCTGCACTTGCCGAAAGAAACGACGTTATAATAGTTTCCAGCGTTTCCTGCATATACAGCCTAGGAAATCCAATAGACTATAAAACCATGGTGATATCACTGCGTCCTGAAATGGAAAAAAATCGCGATGATCTTATAAAAAAACTAACGGAACTACAATACGAACGAAATGACGTTAATTTAGTAAGAAACAAATTCCGCGTTCGCGGTGATGTGGTTGAAATATTTCCTGCCGCATCTACAAACACTATTATAAGAGTGGAATTTTTTGGAGATTATATTGAAAGGCTCTGCGAAGTCGACCCTACAACAGGCAATATAAAATCCGTACTAAAACATGCTGCAATTTATCCAGCTTCTCACTACATTGTGCCAAAAGAAAAACTTTTAATAGCAATTGAAAAGCTAAAACAAGAAGCAAATGAACGCGCAGAATTCTTTAGGAAAAATGGAAAACTAATCGAAGCACAAAGAATACTAGAACGAGTAAACCACGACACAGAAATGCTCAGCGAAATAGGTTTTTGTAAAGGAATAGAAAATTATTCCAGAGTTTTATCTGGCAGAAAACCTGGAAGTATTCCATTTACTTTATTTGACTTCTTCCCAAAAGACTTTTTGATGTTTATCGATGAATCGCACGTTACCCTCCCACAAGTACGTGCAATGTACGCGGGCGACAGATCTCGCAAAGAAAATTTAATAGAATACGGGTTTAGGCTTCCTTCCGCATATGACAACAGACCCATGAATTTCGACGAATTTTATTCCAAAATAAATCAAGTGGTTTTCGTAAGCGCAACTCCAGGCGACTTTGAACTGCAAAAAAGCCAAAATGTAACAGAACAGGTAATACGGCCAACAGGGCTTCTTGACCCGGAAGTAATCGTAAAACCAATCAAAGGGCAAATAGATGATTTGATCGGCGAAATAAATAAACGAACACCTCTGGGTGAAAGAATTCTTATAACCACATTAACTAAAAAAATGGCAGAAGATTTAACATCATATTTAAAAGAAGCAGACATAAAAGTAACTTACATGCACAGCGACATAGATACAATCGAACGCATGGAAATAATAAGAGATTTAAGACTTGGTACTTTTGACGTTTTAGTAGGAATCAATCTTTTAAGGGAAGGCCTTGACATTCCAGAAGTGTCTTTGGTGGCTATATTAGATGCCGACAAAGAAGGATTCCTTCGCTCCGAACGCTCGCTAATACAAACCATCGGAAGAGCAGCAAGAAACGCAAAAGGTAAAGTAATAATGTACGCAGATGAAGTAACTCCTTCAATGGAATCAGCAATAAAAGAAACCGAAAGACGCAGAAAAATCCAAAACGACTACAATTTAAAACACGGTATTACGCCAAAAACTATAATTAAAAAAGTAAGTGATATAATTGAAATATCGGATAAAAATTCAAAATCAGATAAAATTAATTACAGCAAACTTTCAAAAATAGAAAAAGAAAGACTAATTAAAAATCTAAATAAAGAAATGAAAATGGCAGCTCAAATGCTGGAATTTGAACACGCTGCATTTTTGCGTGACGAAATAAAAAAATTAAAAGACGCATAAATAAAAGGAGGCTATCATGAACGAAAACATTATAATTAAAGGTGCAAAGGAACACAATTTAAAAAATGTAAATTTAAAAATTCCAAGGGATAAACTGGTAGTTTTAACGGGGCTTTCCGGCTCAGGAAAATCTTCTTTGGCTTTTGATACAATTTACGCAGAAGGTCAAAGAAGATATATGGAATCGCTTTCTTCATATGCAAGACAATTCTTAGGGCAAATGAACAAACCAAACGTTGAAAGCATAGAGGGGCTTTCTCCTTCAATTTCAATAGATCAAAAAACAACTTCTAAAAACCCACGTTCAACCGTTGGAACAGTTACCGAAATATATGATTACTTAAGACTTTTATACGCCAGAATAGGAACCCCCCACTGCCCTATTTGCGGTAGAGAAATAACAAATCAATCTATTGATCAAATAGTGGACAAAATAATAGATTTGGGCGAAAACACAAAAATTCAAGTTCTTGCTCCCATAGCATCTGGAAAAAAAGGAGAGTACACTAAAGAATTTGAAAACGCCAAAAAAAATGGATTTGTACGTGTGCGTGTTGATGGAGAAATTCATGACCTTAGTGAAACAATTAAACTTAACAAAAATCAAAAACACAGTATTGAAATAATAGTAGACAGAATTGTAATAAACAAAAATTCCCGTTCTAGAATTACCGATGCAGTGGAAACCGCTGCCGGAGTAGCAAATGGAATAATAATTATCAATATAAACATGGAAAAAGACATTATGTTTTCCAAAAATTTTGCATGTCCGGAACACAACATCGCCATCGGAGAATTAACACCCAGAATGTTTTCGTTCAACAGCCCTTTTGGTGCATGCAAAAAGTGCACGGGGCTCGGCGTATTTATGGAAATAGACCCAAATCTTATTATTCCGGATAATTCAAAATCAATCAATCAAGGTGGTGTTAAAGGCAGCGGCTGGTCTATGGAAGGCAATTCCATTGCATATATGTACTATAAAGCTTTAGCGAAAAAATATAAATTTTCGCTTGACACTCCTCTTTGCGATTTGCCAAAAGAAATACTAGATATAATTCTGTACGGAACAAAAGGCGAAATGTTAGAACTTGTTAGAGAAACTTCCTACGGCAAAACTATGTACAAAAATAAATTTGAAGGTATAATTCCAAATTTGGAACGCAGATTCAAGGAAACAAAAAGCTCCTGGATAAAACAAGAAATCGAAAGCTTTATGAATGAAATTCCGTGTGATGAATGCGGTGGCAATCGCCTTTCACCCATTTCACTCGGTGTAACGGTTGGCGAGAAAAATATTTCTGAGCTTTGCCAAATGTCTGTAATTAAAATACTAGATTTTTTAAGTAGTTTAAAATTAAACTCCAAAAACAAAACTATCGCCGGGCCAATTTTAAAAGAAATCAAAAACAGACTTATGTTTTTAAAAAATGTGGGGTTAGAATATCTTACTCTTTCCAGATCTTCAGGAACACTTTCCGGCGGAGAAAGCCAAAGAATACGTCTTGCCACACAAATTGGTTCTGCGCTTATGGGAGTACTCTACGTTTTAGATGAACCTAGCATAGGACTTCACCAAAGAGATAATCAAAAACTTTTAGGCGCACTGAAAAATTTAAGAGATGCCGGAAACAGCGTTATCGTAGTTGAACATGACGAAGAAACTATGTACGCAGCTGATTATATAGTTGATGTCGGTCCAGGTTCAGGTATAAACGGCGGAGAAATAGTTTGTACAGGTACTGTTGATGACATTAAAAAATGTAAAAATTCAATCACAGGACAATATTTAAGCGGCAAAAAAACAATTGAAATCCCAAAAACCAGACGCAAAGGAACGGGAAAATTCCTAGAAATAATAGAAGCTGCGGAAAATAATTTAAAGAATATTAATGTAAAAATACCACTTGGAACAATAACCGGCGTTACGGGCGTTTCAGGGTCAGGAAAATCCAGCCTTGTAAACGAAATAATATACAAAAAGCTTTCCACACTGCTTAACAAAGCTAAAAATATACCAGGCAAACACAAAAAGATACTTGGCACTGAAAATTTAGATAAAGTAATTGACATAAGCCAATCGCCAATCGGCAGAACACCTAGGTCAAATCCCGCGACATACACGGGTGTTTTCACTGATATAAGGGATTTATTTGCTTCAACAAACGATTCCAAAGCAAAAGGATTTAGCAGCGGGCGTTTTTCCTTTAATGTAAAAGGCGGAAGATGTGAATCTTGCCAAGGTGACGGTATAATTAAGATTGAGATGCATTTTCTTTCAGATATTTACATTCCGTGCGAAGTTTGCAAAGGGAAAAGGTACAATCAAGAAACTCTAAGCATAAAATATAAAAACAAAAATATAAGCGATATATTAAATATGACCGTTGACGAAGCATGTAATTTTTTTGAAAACCACCCCAAAATAAAAAGAAAACTTTCTACACTTCAAGAAGTAGGCTTGGGATATATAACTTTAGGGCAACCTGCAACTACACTTTCCGGCGGAGAAGCTCAAAGAGTAAAACTTGCAACAGAACTTTCTAAAAAATCAACAGGCAAAACCCTGTATATTTTAGACGAACCCACAACAGGTTTACACATTGCAGACGTACACAGACTCACACAGGTTCTTCAAAAACTTGTTAAATCTGGCAACACAATTATTTTAATTGAGCACAATTTAGATATGATAAAAATTTGTGATCATTTAATAGATTTAGGGCCAGAAGGCGGCGAAAACGGCGGAGAAATTATAGCTGAGGGCACCCCTGAAGAAATCGCCAAAAACCCAAAATCTTACACAGGAATTTACCTTAAAAAAATGGGAATATAATTAACAAAAAAATTCTATTTGCATTTTAAATCGATTCGTGATAAAATTTGTCATCATGTATATAAATATACTGATAATAAATTTTAGAAAGGTGTTTTTTTATGAAGCATATGAAAAACTTAACTCTATT
>JAFRKM010000112.1 GCA_017431755.1 Clostridia bacterium | reverse complement strand
AAAGAAGGAAAGCTTGATAAAGTTGTCGGACGAGAAAAAGAGATTAACCGTACTGTGCAGATTCTTTGCCGCAGAACGAAAAACAACCCTTGTTTAATTGGGGAGCCGGGAGTTGGCAAAACTGCAATAGCAGAGGGCTTGGCGCTTAAAATTGCGGAAGGCTCTGTGCCGTATAGATTAAAAAACAAAGAAATACACCTTCTTGATTTGACTTCGTTGGTGGCAGGAACTCAGTTTAGAGGGCAGTTTGAAGGCAGGATAAAAGGCCTTATTGACGAAGTAAAAACAGACGGAAATATAATTTTGTTTATAGATGAAGTCCACAACTGGGTTGGCGCAGGCGATTCAGAAGGTTCTATGAATGCCGCAAATATTTTAAAACCCGCTCTTTCCAGAGGAGAAATCCAGGTAATTGGTGCCACAACTTTTGCCGAATATAGAAAGCACATTGAAAAAGATGCCGCACTAGAAAGGCGTTTTCAGCCTGTTAAAGTTTTGGAGCCGTCAATTTCTGAAGCCGTTAGCATTTTAAAAGGCGTAAAAAGTTACTATGAAGAACATCATAGAGTGAGAATACCGGATTATTTAACCACACGCTTGGTGGTTCTTTCCGAAAGATATATCATAGATAGATTTTTGCCTGATAAAGCCATTGATTTGATGGACGAATCCGCAACTTACTGCGCTCTTAATAATCAAGCGCTTTTAAAATATGATATGTTAAACTCGGAAATAGAAAAATTAAAAGCGGAGGAAGAGCAGCTTTTGGCTTCTGGGGAAGAAGCCGATTACGAGCGATTGGCGGAAATTAGGTTTAATATTGCAAAAGACGAAAAAGAGGTAAAAAAACTTGCCGGAGAAGCACTCGGCAAAGAAGTAACTGAATCCGACATAGCCCGTGTTATCGAGCTTTGGACGGGAATACCTTCTTCAAAAATTCAAGAAAACGAATTTAAGAAAATAGAAAGTTTAGAAAATAAATTAAAAGAAAAAATAATAGGCCAAGACGAAGCCGTTAAAGCCGTAGCATCTGCTATACGCAGAAATCGCGTTAAAATCAGTTATCGGCGCAGACCTGCTTCGTTTATATTCGTTGGTTCTACGGGCGTTGGAAAAACTGAGCTGGTTAAAGTTTTGGCAAAAGAGCTTTTCGATTCTCCCGATGCGCTTATAAGGCTTGATATGTCGGAATACATGGAAAAACATTCTGCGTCAAAAATAGTTGGTTCGCCTCCGGGATATGTCGGTTATGACGAAGCCGGGCAATTAACCGAGAAAGTTCGCCAAAAACCGTATTCCGTTATACTTTTTGATGAAATTGAAAAAGCCCACCCCGATGTTATGAATATTCTTCTTCAAGTTCTTGATGAAGGGAAAATAACCGATTCACACGGCAGAGTGGTCAATTTTGAAAATACCGTTATAGTAATGACCTCTAATGCCGGGAGTAACAAAAAAGACGGTTCGCTTGGATTCGCAAAAAGCGAAAATGATTTGGTAAAAGAAAAAGCGGTAAAAGCTCTTAAAGAGTTTTTACGTCCGGAATTTATAAGCCGTGTTGACGAGGTAATAGTGTTTAACAAATTATCTGAAAAAGATTACGTAAAAATTGCCGCTTTGATAATAGATGAGTATAAAGAATCGCTTGGCGAAAAAGGAATAAAACTTTCTTATGATGATAAAGCACTTGATTACTTGGCAAAAAAATCTATTGGAAAAAGCAGCGGAGCGCATGATTTAAGAAATTTAATAAGAAAAGAAGTAGAAGATAAAATATCTATGAAAATAATAGAAAATGGTAGCTTTAATATAGGAAGCATCGAGCTTACCGCAGATCTGGAGTTTAAAATTATAGTTAGTTAAAATAAATGAGTAGTTCAGGGGGAATTTAAATGAAGTGTCCTTACTGCAATATGGAAGGCTGCAAAGTAATAGAATCTCGTAGTGCGGACGAAGGTTCCAGCGTGAGAAGAAGAAGGGAATGTGAAAATTGCTTCAGGCGTTTTACTACGTATGAAGTGGTAGAAACCATACCCGTGGTGGTAATTAAGCGTAGCGGCCAGAGGGAAAAATTCGACCGCAAAAAAGTTTTTGAAGGTTTAATGCGTGCATGCGCAAACAGAGCTATATCAGTGGGCGAAATAGATAAAATGGTAGACGAAATAGAAGCAAAAGTGCAAAATTCTCTGGAAAGAGAAGTTTCATCTTCCGTAATAGGCGAATACTCAATGGATTTGCTTAAAAATAAAGACGAAGTTGCTTACATAAGGTTTGCTTCGGTTTATAGGCAGTTTAAGGATGTTTCGGCATTTATGGATGAACTGCAAAAGTTTTTGGAAAAAAATTAAAATATACCCAAATGAAAACCGGCCAACGAAAAATTGGTCGGTTTTTTTAATTTATAACTCAAGCATAAGTTTAAATTTTTGTGCTGCGGAATTTAGCCAAGGCTTGCTTGTTCCGCCAGTTATGTTGTTTAGTTCATCTTCCGATAAATCTTTTGAAATTAAATCGGCAAGGTACATCATAAACTCGGTGAATTCTTCGTAAGTGTACCCCGGTACAATGCTTATGCAATAATCGTAAAGTTCCTGGGGAGAATCTTTTTTGCTGAATTGCTCGATTTTTTCAGGGTCTGAATTAACTTCCTCTATTAGTTTTAGTAAGTTTTCGTTGTTTGTCATGTTTATACCACCTTTATTTTTAAAAATTTTTTATTTAAATATATTACATAATAATAAAATAATACTATTATTTCAAATAATGTCAATACTTTTT
>JAFRKM010000111.1 GCA_017431755.1 Clostridia bacterium | reverse complement strand
TTTGTGCTGATTCGGGTAGTATTATATGGAGTAAAAACGAAACGGAGCCAATGCCAATGGCGAGCACGACAAAAATAATGACTTCGCTGTTAGCTCTTGAATATATGGAAGCATGTGGAAATAAAGAAATAGAAATTACTGACGAAATGGTAAGAGTAGAGGGTACTTCAATGGGCCTTAGAGCGGGGGATATAGTTAATGTAGAAGCGCTTGTACAGGGAATGCTGCTTTGTTCAGGAAATGATGCTGCAAATGCTGCGGCGATAGCCGTTGGAGGAAATGTAGATAATTTTATAAATTTAATGAACGAAAAAGCAAAAATGATAGGCATGGAAAACACAAAATTTTCTACGCCTTCTGGACTTGATAAAGATGATCATCATTCTACTGCAAAAGATATGGCGATTTTAGGTGCTTACGCTATGGAAAACGAAAACTTTTCAAAAATTGCATCTCAAAAAAGTATGTCGGTTAAATTTTTAAGCCCAAATAAAACTGTAAGACTAAAAAACCACAATAAACTTTTGCGGCTGTACGACGGATGTATAGGTATAAAAACAGGGTTTACAAAAAGTGCTGGAAGGTGTTTAGTTTCTTGTGTAGAAAAAAGCGGAGTAAGGCTCGTTTGCGTAACTTTAAATGCGCCGAGCGATTGGGATGATCACATGAACCTTTATAATTTCGGTTTTGAAAATACTGTTTCAAAAAATTTTTCTGATATAGGTTTTAAAATTTTAGTTCCTTTGAAAAACAGTGTGGAAGGAAATTTGGAGTGCGAGTGTAATTCAGAGTTTTCTGGCATGTTTAAAAAAGGAGATGAATTAAAAATTACAAGGCAGGTGGAAATTCCGGAGAACGTGGTACCCCCAATTGAAAGAGGACAAATTGTAGGAAAAGTGGTATACTATTTAGATGGAAGACCGGTAGGCAAAAATGATATATTATCCACAAGAGAAGTAAAAAAAATTAAAGTTAAAAAAGGCAATCCTTTTTACGGGGTGGCTGATTTTTTCAGGAGACTTCTGGGTGGTAAATAAAATTAAAGGAGAAAAAATGGACGCAAATAAAAAAGTTGTTTTGCAAAAATATATTTCGATGTGCGGATTTGGTTCAAGGAGAAAGGCAGAAGAACTAATAAAATCCGGTCGAGTAAAAATAAACGGTAAAGTGGCAGAGCTTGGTATGAGGGCTGATTTTACTAAGGATAAAGTTTTTATTGACGGCAAAAGAATAGAACTTAAAACAAGCAAAAAATATTATATAATGCTCTATAAACCCAGGGGATATGTTACAACAATGAATGATGAAAAAGGCAGAAAATGTGTTGCGGATTTAGTAAAAGATATACCGGATAGAGTTTACCCTGTGGGTAGGCTGGATAAAGACTCTGAGGGACTTTTAATTATGACGAACGACGGCGATTTTGCAAATAATCTTATTCATCCGTCAAAAAATATTTGGAAAAAGTATAGAGTAACTGTGCGCCCGGGGATTAATGAAAAGCAGCTTACAAAACTTTGTGTGGGAATAGAAATAGATTCAGGAATCACAGAGCCTGCGCAGGTAAACGTTGTTACTGAAGAAAAAGAAAGAGCCGTTTTAGAAATTTCTATAAAAGAAGGCAAAAATCGGCAAATCAGAAAAATGTGTGACGCTGTAGGCTTAAAAGTTGCGCGTTTAAAACGTGTAGCCATAGGTAATTTAAAGCTTGGAATGCTTAAACCCGGCAGGTGGAGAGGTTTAACCGCAAATGAAATAAAATCCATACAAAAATAATTTATATTTTTTTTATAAATTATGTATTGACTTTCTATTTTTTATGATATATAATTACCACAATTAAAATAGAAAGGGTGATTTAAATGGGTGAAAATAAAAAAATTGACTTTAGCACTTCTGCATGGTTTGAACCAGTAGGACCAGTAACGTTTACAGTAGCGGGGAATGAGCCGGAACCATATGAAAAGTTTACAAGTACTGTTGATGGATTAAAAAAGAGGTTTAATAGTTATTTGAAGACTTATAACTTTGCAATGTTTTCTAATTCTAAAAAGGTAACGGATCAGCTTTACAGTAATTTTAAAAAGTATGTAGGTAAACTACCTATTAAGGAGATCACAGAAAGAGAAAAGTTAAAAAGATTATTGGATATTGAAAAGACAATTAAATATGATAATAGTCAAATGGAAAAATTGCTTAACAAGATTGCTGGTAAATATAGCAAGGAGATGAGAGATAAAAAAGAGAATGCTAAACTACCGCGTGTAATTAAAAATGTCAATAATAAAGATAACGACAAAGAAATTGAAAAAGGTTTAGCGAAATTGTTAATTTTTGCAGGAGATTGTGTAACGAGACAAAAAGAAATAGCTATAGATAAAACTGAAAAAGGAAAAGGAGTTCATGATAGCAGCTTGGCTGTGGATGCAAATGTAAAGGATTTAATAGAAGTTTTTGATGTAAAACCATACGAAAAAAGTTCGGTAAGTTTATTTTATAACAAATTTCTTAAGAGTAATAAAGTAGTAGTAGACGCTTATACTAAAAAATTTAATTCTGAAACAGGTAAAAATTTAAAAAATATCTCTAAAGCGGTAGATCATTGTGAAAAAGCGGTTAGTGAAATCCCTAATGAAGTCAAAGTAGCTATAGATACGTATAACAAAGATTATATTATAAATCACTTAGTGGAGCATGAGTATATTAGAAAGGATAAGAAAAAAATATTAGATGTTGTACACAGCTTAGCTATGTATATTAATGCTTTGAGTTCACTTATAACTATACTTGATGCAGTTATAAAATATGGACGCACTGAAAAACGTAAAAAGCTTATTTCTTTATATGATCCTCGTGTAATAGAAAATATACGTCTTTTAAACGAGAAATTAATAGAAGAAAGATTGTTTTATGAATTGAGTAGACAAACATTGCATGATTATTGGAAACCTAAAAAAGCCTCGGAATAAAATCCGAGACTTCTTTTTTTGTTTAATTAAGCATTTTCACCGAAGAATCTTTTTATTTCAATTTCTCCGTTTTCTGGTGAATCCGAACCATGAATGATGTTTTCGGTTGTTTTCATTGCAAAGTCTCCGCGAATTGTTCCTGCGGTTGCTTCTTCAAATTTTGTTGCACCCATTATTATTCTCATGCCTTTTACTGCATTTTCACCCTCAACTATCATCCCCACGACCGGCCCGGAAGTCATGTAAGAAACTATTTCCGGGAAAAACGGACGATCTACGAGGTGTGCGTAGTGCTCACGAAGAATTTTTTCATCAAGGTTCATCATTTTCATATTTGAAATGGTGTAGCCTTTTTCTTCAATTCTTGCAATTACCTTTCCGATTAATCCTCTTTTTACGCAGTCTGGTTTTAGCATGATATAAGTTCTTTCTTTTGCCATTTTTTAAACCTCTTTCTATAAATTTTTTGCCGAATTCAAGCTGTTTTTAGCTTGCTCCGGCAATTTTTCGTAATTTTATTTTACATGAAATTTGTGTATATGTCAATTTAAATTAAAATCCAGTCTTGACGCATTTGATAACCAATATTATGGTTGCACACTTCGCATACTTTTGGGGCTTCTTTTGCTACTACGATTTCGCCGCAATTAAGGCAAATCCACCGTTCTTCTTTGTCTGATTTAAAAAGTGTACCGTTTTCTATGTGTTCGATAAATTTATTAAATCTGTCACCGTGAACTTTTTCGATTTCTGCAACTTTCGCAAATAAACGGGCGATATCTTCAAAACCTTCTGATTTTGCTTCTTCGCTGAATGCTTTATACACGTCATTATATTCTTCATATTCGTTATGACGTGCGCATTTTAATAAATCTAATGATTTTTCATAAATATCAATTGGAAAATCGCCTGTAATTTCAATTGTTTGACCATGAAGTTCTTTTAATTTATTATAAAACAATTTGGCGTGTTCTTTTTCTTGATCTGCTGTAAAAGTGAATACTCTTTCTACTATTGAAAGCCCTTCTTTTTTGGCTTTAGAAGCTGCAAAAGTATAACGGTTTCTTGCTTGGCTTTCTCCTGCAAATGCTTTCATAAGGTTTATTTTTGTGTTGCTGTTTTCAAATAATACTGCCATAAGTAAATCAACTTCCTTTCTTTATTTTACTAAGTAATATGATATAGCTATTTTAAAAATATTGCAATTATTTTTTGTGTTTTAATTTTTTTACTATTTCATTTGCGCATTTGTACACATTCCCACCACCAAGAGTGATGATTAAATCTCCGTTTGATGCATTTTTTATAACGTAATCTGTAATTTTTTCAAAGGTTGGTATATAAGTAGCGCCTGGAATTTTTTTAACTAAATCTTCCGAGTGAATTCCGTAAGTATTTGTTTCTCTGACAGGCAAAATTTCCGAAATAATAGCTTTTTCTGGAATAGAAAGAGCTTTTGCAAAATCATCAAGGAACATAGCGGTGCGCGAATAGGTATGCGGCTGAAAGATTGCCCATACTTTTTTAAATCCCATTTTAGATGCTGCCAAAAGAGTAGTTTCCAGTTCTGTTGGATGGTGAGCAAAATCGTCAATTACGGTGATGCCATCTATATTTGCGAGTATTTCAAATCTTCTGTGAGCTCCTGAAAAATTTTTGAGAGAAGAAGCGATATTTTTTGGTGAGACACCTAAATATTCGCAAACTATAAAGGTAGCTAAAGAGTCATATATATTGTGTTTTCCTGGGACGGAAAGTGAAATCTCGGTAATTTTTTCTCCGTTTTTATATATATCAAAAGTGGGAAATTGGTTTTTATTAAATTCAATATTTTTTGCACAGTAATTGCAGTTATTGTTAAGCCCAAAAGTTGTTTTTTTTGCTTTTATGTTTTTTGTACTGTCAAGTGCATCTTTGTCGTCGCCGTTTATAACGACCAAATCGCTTGTTTGATTTGCAAATTTATTAAATGATTTTTTTATATTTTCAAATGTTTTAAAATAATCCAAATGGTCGACGTCTACGTTTGTAATTACTGAAATTTTTGGGTTTAAACATAGAAAACTATCTACATATTCGCATGCTTCCGCTACAATTATATCAGAACTTCCCGCAGCTGCATTTGAACCTAGCTTCGGCAATGTCCCTCCAATAACAGCAGTGGGACTTTTTTTAGCGTCTATAAGTACTGTTGTTATCATAGAAGTTGTAGTGGTTTTTCCATGAGTTCCGGCAACGCCTACGGAGTTTTTGTATTCATTAAAAATTATACCCAGCATGATGCTTCTTTCAATAATCGGAATGTTTTTTTCTTTTGCAGCACAAATTTCAGGGTTCGTTTCTTTAATAGCCGCTGAAAAAACAACTAAATCTTGATCTGAAATATTTTCTTTTTTTTGCTTTAAATTTACTTTTATTCCAAGTTTTTTAACTTTTTCCAGTGTGTCGGATTCATATACGTCAGATCCCGTTATATTAAAACCTTTAAATTTTAAAATTTGTGCAAGCGGAAACATTCCAGAACCGCCTATACCTATAAAATGAATTTTTTTAATTCCTTTTAAATTATTTATGTTGCTGCTTTTCATAAATTTCTTTATCTCCTTGTTTTTATAAATAAATTATTTATATTTGCTTCTGTTTCCTTTGCGTGGTATGGCGGCGTGTTTGCTTTGTTGTTTATTAAGTGTATGATTTCTGGATGCTTTTTTGCTGGAAAATATTACTTTTAAAATTAAAATTATTCCCGCTAGTATAAGTCCCCACGAAATTAGTGTTTTTAATATGCTTTTTTTTTCGGTATTTTGAGATATCTGTGAAAAATATGGATTTAGCTCTACTTCAGAATTATTTACATTTGGTAGGTCTAGATTTTTTTCTTCTTCCTTTGGTTGGGTTGGTTTTTCTTCTTGTTTTTCGGTTTCGTTTTTTTCGTTGTTTTCTGTGTTTGTATTGTTGTTATTTTCATTTTCGTTTTTTTTCTGTGTACTAGAGTTGTTTTTGTTGTTAATTTTAGGCTTTGTCTTTTTGGTAGTGCTATCTTTTTTTGGCTTTTTTGGGGCCTGTGGAATTTGTGCTGCTTCTGTGTTTGTTTGGAATTCAGTAGTGGAAGACTCGGGATTGTTTTCTTCTGCATAGATGTTTAAAAACATTCCCAAGAAAGAGAGTGTTATTACAAGTATAACGGTTAATATATTTTTCTTTTTATACATAGTTTTGTCCTTTGTGTATTATTAAAATTTTATATCTAACTATTTTAATTATAACATGTTATTTGAAATTAAACATTAAAAATAAAATTTTTACCCATAAAATGAAGTTTAATTTCGTAGTTACCTGTGCCTTTTTTAGTGTAAGTTAGAATATCGGAATTTTTTTCTTTGATGATTTTTTCTGTGTTTTTTTCAACTATAATAAGCCCTGCAAATAGA
>JAFRKM010000013.1 GCA_017431755.1 Clostridia bacterium | reverse complement strand
GTTTATTGTTGATTCATTGCGAGGACGTTTTTCTTGGGATTCGTCCGTTGTTGATTCATTGCGAGGACGTTTTGCCTGGGGGACGTCTGTTGTTGATTCATTGCGAGGACGTTTTTCTTGGGATTCGTCCGTTGATTCACTTTGGAAATTTTGTGTTTGTGGTGCAGCATAAGTTAATAAATTGGTAGTGCTAGTTAAAAGAGCTGTTGCTGAAAAAAGCACAGCAAGGCTTTTAACGATGTGTTTTTTTGATTTTTGATTCATTTTTGAACTCTCCTTTAATTTTATCGTGTTTTAATTATAACATAAACAAAACTAAATGTCAATTTTTTTAATTTAGATATTTTAATAGTTGACTTTTTTTAATTTTTTAATATAATTTATTTATTCAAAGTGTTTAATATATTTAATTTTATTAAAAATGAAGGGTGAAGGCTATGTCTAAAAATGAGAAAAGTTTATTTAGAAAAAGTAGTTTGGAAAGAGTTTCTTCTCCTGAGCAGCTTAACGAATATATCAAAATTACAAATCCAAGTTTAATGGTGATACTTCTTGGAATTTTTACTCTTTTAGCTGCTGGATTAGTTTGGGTGTTTTCTGGTGGAATACCGAAAACTGTGGATTTACAAGGTGTAGTTGTAGGTGACCCTGGTGAAGAGCAAAAACTTTATAGTTATGTTTCTATTGCAGATAGTAAAAGGCTTTCTGAGGGGATGAAAGTTCAAATTTCTCCGGATTATGCTTCGCGTGAAGAATATGGCTACAAAAATGGGGTTGTAACTTCAATAGGTACGGATATTGTAACAACGGAATATTTACAAAGTAAATTTAAGACACCGCAAATTGTAGCGCCGCTTATTTATTCTTTGCGTGAAACTAATTATGTGGAAGTAGAAATGGAAATGCAAGATTGGTCTAGCGAAAAAGGCGATAAAATTGAATTAAGCGAAGGAAGTATCTGTAAAGTTTCTGCAATAATAGGGGAAACTAAACCCTATGAACTTATATTTAATAAATAAAATAATAAGTAAAAAGGGGTTGATATTTGTGGGTAAAAAGGTAAAAGTGCCTGTTATTATGCAAATGGAAGCGCTGGAATGCGGTGCGGCTTGCGTTTGTATGATTGCAGCGTACTACAAAAAATGGATTCCTTTAACTAAAGTTAGATCGGATTGCGGTGTTTCACGTGATGGAAGTGTTGCAAAAAATATGCTTGGTGCTGCAAGATCATATGGATTTGAAACCGCTGGATATAAATTGGAGCCAATGGCGTTAAAAACTTTAACTTTTCCTATGATTATTCATTGGAATTTTAACCATTTTGTTGTTCTTTGTGGGATAAACGAAAAAAAAGATAAAGTTTATTTAAATGACCCTGCACGAGGCAGAGTTGTTGTAACTATGAAAGAATTTGACGAAGCTTTTACGGGTATTGCTCTTACAATGACTCCTAGTGAAGAATTTAAACCATCCGGAAAACAAAAGAGCATATTAAGCTTTGCAAAACGCTGTTTAAAAGGGGCTACTTTTCCGTTTGTATTGGCCGTTCTTATTAGTATAGCTGGTTTGATAATGGGCATGGCGTCACCAATGTTCAGTAAAATATTTGTAGATAATCTTTTAAACGGTAAAAATCCCGAATGGCTTTCACCGTTTTTGTTGATAATGGTTGCTGTTCTTGTATTCCAGGTATTAATTGGAATTGTGCGATCGTTTTATTGGCTTAAAATTCAAGGTAAATTTGTAATTACTGCAAGCGCAAGATTTATGTGGCATGTTTTAAGGCTTCCAATGGACTTTTTTTCTCAAAGGTATGTTGGTGATGTTGTTTCGCGTCAAGAGTCTACCGCAAATATCGCAATTGCCTTAATAGAAAAAATAGCGCCGCTAATCCCGGGTATAATTTCTATGTTTTTTTATCTTTTTATAATGATAAGGTGGAGCTGGGCGCTTACTTTAATTGGTCTTAGTGCAACTTTTATAAATATGTTTTTAGTAAGATATACTTCTAAAAGAATTCTTGATTTGCAGCGTGTTTTGGTGCCAACTCAAGGAAAATTAAACAGTGTAACATATTCAGGCTTTGAAATGATTGAAACAATTAAATCAACTGGTGCAGAAAGTGGATATTTTGAGCGCTGGGCAGGATATTATGCTAGGCAAAATAACGCTAGTATTGCACTTGCAAAATTTAATCAATATTTAGGACAAGTTCCGGGCTTTGTAGATAAAATGGCGTCTTTGATTCTTTTGTTTTCTGGAATATATCTTATAATGCAAGGTGAATTTACTCTTGGTATGCTAACAGCATTTCAGAGTTATTTAAGCAGTCTTTTAAGCCCGATAAACAAATTTATTGATGTTTATAAAGATTTTGTTGGTATGAGATGCGAAATGGAACGTGTAGAAGATGTTTTGGAATATAAGACTGATGTTGTAGGAGCTTATAAATTATCAAGTGGGGATGAAAGAAAACTAGATGGTAAAATAGAATTAAAAGATATTACTTTTGGATACGGTAAGCTTACTAAACCGCTTTTACATGATTTTGATATGAAAGTAGAGCCGGGAAAATGGGTGGCAATAGTAGGAGGAAGTGGAAGCGGAAAATCTACGGTTGCAAAACTTATTACCGGACTTTATAAACCGTGGAGCGGAGAGATAAAATTTGATGATATGGCGAAAGAAGAAATTGATGAGTATAAATTTCACAGTTCTGTTGCAATGGTAGATCAAGATAAAGTGATGTTCCACGATACAATAAAGAACAATATTCGTATGTGGGACGAATCAATAGAAGATTTTGCTGTTATGCTTGCGGCAAAGGATTCCGATATTCACGACGCGGTAATTAAAAGACCTGAAGGCTATAATCATGTGCTAAGAGAAGGTGGAAAGGATTTTTCCGGAGGCCAATGCCAGAGAATAGAAATAGCCAGAGCTCTTGCGCAAGAGCCTACAATTATAGTTTTAGACGAAGCTACATCTGCACTTGATGCTAAAACAGAGAAAAAAGTTATGGAAAACATACGTAAAATTGGTTGTACATGTGTAGTTATAGCTCATAGGCTTTCAACCATAAGGGATTGCGACGAAATAATAGTTCTTGACAAAGGTGATGTTATAGAAAGAGGAACCCACGATGAACTTATGAAAATTGTCGGAAAATACACAGAACTTGTGATTACGGAATAAAAGAGGAGGTAGAGGAAAAGTGGATTTTTTTGAAAATCAAATCAATAAACGCCGTTTAAGCGACAAAGAAATGTTTGAAGATGCTTTTTCTGACCTTCTTTCAATAATAGGAATAGAAACTCCTAGATCTGGGCATCAAACGCGCGGTGCGGTGAGTGATATTCTTAAATGTTTTGGAAAAGAAGTTCCAGAAGTTCCTGATAATATTACAAATTTAGATTCACAGCTTGAATATATGCTCAGGCCATCAGGTGTGATGCGTAGACGTGTAGAGCTGAAAGATAATTGGTGGAAAGATTGTACAGGTTGTTTTTTGGGCAGCACAAAAAAAGGTGACGTTGTGGCAATTATGCCGCAAAAATGGTCCGGATATTACTATAAAGATGAAGATGGAAAAATTATAAAAATAAACAAAAAAACAGCTAAGAATTTGAATATAGATGCTTTTTGCTTTTATAATCCTTTCCCGCTTAAATCGCTTAAAATATGGGATTTGGCTAAATTTATAGCAAAAAATGTATCTAGAGCAGACCTGGTTTTTATTATAGGAATAATGGTAATAGCTCAAGGACTTTCTTTTTTGATTCCTGAAATTACAAATATAATATATAATGTTTTAATTCCTTCTGGATCAATGTCGTTTATTTTCCCAATAATTTCATTTTATGTCGGTTTGACTTTTGGGCAGGTTTTGATTGATATAACCAGAATGGTAATAACAAATCGTTTTCGTAGTAGACTTGGCTTAACGGTAGACAGTGCTATTATGATGCGGCTTTTTAGTTTGCCAACTAAATTTTTTAAAGAGTATACTTCTGGTGAACTTGCCAGCCGTATGGGGTATATAGTATCGCTGTGTAACATGCTTGTTGATGCGGTGCTTTCAACAAGTATACCAGCATTTTTGTCGCTGGGATTTATTTTCCAGATGTATCGTTTCGCTCCAGGCTTAGTTATGCCGGGAATGATATCGATTTTTGCAATGATTGGGTATTATGCTCTAATAACTTTTTATCGTCAGCATATTAATAGAAAAAAATTAAAAGTTGCTCCAAAACTTCAGGCACTAACGTATGCACTTTTTGGAGGAATGCAAAAAATAAAAGTTGCTGGTGCAGAAAAAAGAGCATTTGCAAAATGGGCGCAATCGTATTCAGATGTTTCAAAATTTACTTATTCTCCGCCAATGCTAATCAGAATAGACTCAATTGTAAGCCTTGTGATTTCTTCGTTAGGTACAATAGCGCTTTACTATTTTGCAGTAAAAAGTGGTGTAAATTCAGCTGATTATTTTTCGTTTAATTCTGCTTATGGTTCAGTAAGTTCTGCAATAACATCTTTAAGTGGAGTGCTACTTCAATTTGCAACTTTAGGGCCTATTTTGGATATGGTCAAGCCGATTTTGAACCAAGAACCCGAATCCAGCGCGGGTAGAAAGATTCCCACCTCTCTTTCCGGAAGCATAGATGTAAACCATGTAACATTTAGATATGAAAAAGATGGGCCTAAAATTCTTGATGATATAAATATAAAAATAAAAAGGGGAGAGTATGTAGCAATAGTAGGTACAACAGGTTGCGGCAAATCAACCCTTATGAGGGTTCTTTTGGGATTTGAAGATCCAGAAGAAGGTGCTGTTTATTATGGTGGAAGAGATTTAAAAACTTTGGATTTAAGGAGCGTTCGGCAAAAGATAGGCGTTGTTTTACAAAACGGTTCGCTTTTCCCGGGAGATATATTTTCTAATATAATTGTTACTTCGCCATGGAAAACGCTTAACGACGCGTGGGAAGCTGCCGAAATGGCAGGTATAGCTGAAGATATACGTGCAATGCCAATGGGTATGCATACTCTTATTTCGGAGGGCGCAGGAGGTCTTTCCGGAGGCCAAAGGCAACGGCTTATGATAGCAAGGGCGATTATAGCCAAACCTTCGATTTTGTTTTTTGATGAGGCAACATCAGCGCTTGACAATATAACCCAGAGCCATGTGGCAAACAGTATTTCCAGTTTAAAAAGTACAAGGTTGGTAATAGCTCATAGGCTTTCTACTATAAAAAATTGCGATAGGATCTTAGTTATGGATAAAGGAAAAATAGTTGAAGAAGGCAATTATGATGATCTTATGGCTAAAAAAGGTTTATTTTATGATTTGGCCATCAGACAGGTTGTAGGATAAAAAATTAAAAATATATATGTTTTCAAATATATGTTATAATGAAAAAAGTAATTAATAAACTTATTTTGTTATGTTTAGGAGGAATTTTTATGTTTAAAAAGCCTATTTTGAAAATTGGGTTGCTTACTTTAGGAATATGTTTGACTGCAGGATGTATGAATAATAAGAGTAGTGAAATTCAAGAACCTACGTCAAATGATAGTATGGTAGTTGAAGAAAATAATAATAAAAGTAATGATGTTAAAAAAGACGATGTAGAAACCAATAAATACAATATTACTTCTGAAACCTATAAAAAAGGAAATATTTCAGTAGAATATCCTCAATTTAAAACAAAAGATGGTTTAGACGATGATTTTACAAATAAATGGAACAAAATTTTAAAAGATGAATTGATTCCAAATGATGTATTAAATAATTCAGAACCTGAACTTGAATTTTTTAATTTGAATTATAAGGTAAAAACAAATGATAATAATGTTATATCGTTACTTTTCCCTGTAAGTTTTTGTTCTAAAGGCAGTGCGCATCCTTTGGGTGATTGTAATAGCATGTGCATAGATATTTCAAAAAATAAAAAAATAGAATTACAAGATGATCCTAATTTTTCTAAGTATGTAGAAAATATTTTTTACGATAAAAATTATTCATTATTATATAATTCCGGTGAGGAAGTAAACAAAAATGAAATTAAAGAAATAAAAAAATATTTTCTTGAAGGTTTAGAAAAAAATGATATCTCTAAACTAAAAGAACAATTAAAAGATCAAAGATTTTATTATGAAAACGGTAAAACAGTAATTATATTTGAAGCACCCCATGTATATGGAGATTATGTTTTTGCGGTTATGGAATAGATAAATAAAGAATTCTTATTTTTAGCGGTAAACATTATGTTTATTGTTTTGCAGTTATAACAGGTGACAAAACAAGTTTGCAAGATGATCTTAATTTTTCTAAGTATGTAGAAAAAGTTTTTAATGATAGAAATTATTTATTAAAAAATAAGGTAAAAGTTATGATAACAAACGAATATAAACTTAAAGAAAAAAAGAGCTATTAAAGCATTAAAGGAAATGAGAGAAAGATAAAAACAATCTCCATTCTACACACATAAAGAGACCTTTTACAAAATTATTGATTTTTTTAAAATTATATTATATAATATAAAAAGTGTTTTGATTAATTATTTAAAAGTAGTGTAAATAATTTATATGGCCATATTTTTTATACATTATAAATTTTGAATATTTAATTTATATTATACACTAGAGATTTTTAATAGAGAAAGGTTGTTTTTAATGAAAAATATTAAAAAGAGATATTTTTTATCCCTTTTTGTAATGTTTGCTATGTTTATTATTGGAGGCTTGGGCATTAAAGTAAAAGCTGAAGATCACAAGATACCAATTGCTATGGCAACAGATAATAATTATGTTTATCCTACTGTTGTTGCCATGACTTCAATGCTTGAAAATAAAAAAGCAGATACTTTCTTAGAATTTCACATCATGATTTCCGGTCAAGTGAGTGACGAAAATCGTAATAGAATGAAAAAATTACAAAGTATGTATAATAATTGTTCCGTAAATCTAATAGATATGAAGAATTCATTTGATGATACATATATAGTTTCAGACTATATTACAAAAGCAACGTATTATAGATTGCGGTTGCCGAGTGTTTTGAAACAGTATGATAAGATTTTATATCTTGACGGTGACATTATTGTAAGAGAAGATTTATGGGATATGTTTAGTATTGACCTTGGAGATAATTATATCGGTGCAGTAAAAGATTTCGGACAAATGACTTGGGGATCGGATTATGCACAAAGGCTTGGCGTTAAAGATCTTAGTCAGCTCATAAATGCCGGTATACTTATTATGAATCTTGGGAAAATGAGACAAGATAATTTAGAAAAAACATTCAGCGAGTATGTACCAACATTGGAATCAAGAAGGTTATATTTAAACGACCAAGATGTATTGAGTGCTACCTGCTATAATAGAATTAAATTTATACACCCTAAGTATAATGCGATGCAGCATTTTGGATTTCATTACGATGTTTTACCTATTTTGATAGATTGTTATGATATGCAAGAATATAAAACTGCTTGCATTAACCCAACTATAATTCATTATACGAGCATAAATAAACCTTGGAAAAGTTCTAACTGTAGGTTTTATGGAGAGTGGGACAAGTATCGTAAAAAGGCTGAAAGTCTAGTTTATGGATACCAAGTAATCCCAAATGGGGTCTATACTATTTCAAGCGCAATGGATGGAAGCAAAGTGTTGGATATAGAAGGTGCAAGTGAAGAAAATGGGGCAAACTGCATACTTTGGGAAAACCATAATTCTGACAATGAAAAATTTAAAATTACTTACGTTGGAGAAGGGTGTTACGAAATAGAATCGTGCTGTTCGGGAAAACTTCTGGATGTTGAAGGCTCAGGAAAAGAAATAGGAACCAATGTTTCACAGTTTCAGAAAAAGCCATATTATAACGATAATCAAAAATGGATAATTAAACATGCTAGCAATGGACGTTATTATATAATATCAAAGTGTAATGGGCTTTATTTAGATGTTTGTGGTGCTGAAACCGAAAATGGAACTAATATTCATGTTTGGAAACCTAACGGAGGGGACAATCAAAAGTTTATAATTTCAAAGTAAAAAAGGAAAGGTATATAAAATGAAAAAATTCCTGTGTATGTTTCTTGGTATATCAATGATTAGTTTACAAGCATTAGATTGTAGTGCAATGAATTCAGCAGATAGTGAAAAAAATGCTCCGAGTATGCAAACTGTTTTTACTGATGATTTAAAAGATTTTAATTTTGAAAATTATGAAACTGACGTTTTGAACAAAATCAAAGATAAGATTAGTGAAACTTCTGAAATGGCCTTTGTTGAACAAGCGTTTTTAAATGGGTTAATAAGAAAATATAAGCCCAAGAAAATTCTTGAATTAGGAGTATCTGCTGGAGGATCTTCTGCAATAATTTTAAATGCTTGTAAAGACATGCCTGACAGTAAATTATACTCCATAGATAAGCTTAATTATTACTATAGAAATCCTGAAAAATCAGCGGGTTATATCGTTGAAGAAAAATTCCCTGAACTTATGGATAAATGGAAGCTTTACAAAGGCGATATTCCATGCAGTTTTATTGATGAAATAGGAAATGATATAGATTTTGTGCTTATTGATACGGTTCATGTTCGTCCAGGAGAAATAGGTGACTTTTTAAGCGTGTTGCCTTACCTAAAAAAAGATGCTATTGTGTGTTTTCATGATGTAGGTGCATCGTTTAATTGGGGGCTTAGATTTAAACCAGCTTATTATTGTAACGATATTTTATTTAGTTGCATTAAAGGTGATAAATTTTTGCCAAAAACAGAACATAAAGAGTTTTTCCCCAATATTGGTGCTGTTAAATTGAGCGAGAACCAAGAAAATAGTTTACTTGATTATTTTTTCCTTTTTTCTTTGCCTTGGGAATATATTCCTGAAGAAAATGATAGTCAAAAACTAATAAATCATTTTGAAAAACATTATAGCAGTAAGCTTGTAGATTATTATAAAAAAGGTCTTGCGGCTAATAAAAAATATCATGATAAAGTGAGTATTTTGGCACAAAGGCCACAAGAAACATATAAAAATAAAACTTTTGGTTTACTATGTTATGGGTATAATTATATAAATAAAGGATTTGACAAAAGTCCGGAAAGTTGTAATTTAGGAGATTATATTCAGTCTATTGCTGCTAGACAATTTTTGCCAAAACCTTATGATGAAGTACTTATAGATAGAGACACACTAAAATATTATAATGGGCCAAGAGCTAAAATGATTATGAACGGGTGGTATTTTTTAGATAAAAATAATGAAGTTTGTTCCGATAAAATAGATCCTGTATTTGTTTCAGTTCATATAAACAACGATGAAGAAGATGTTTCTCAAACTACAATTGATTATTTGAAAAAACATGAACCGATTGGTTGTCGTGATTATTATACACAAAAACTTTTGAGTAAGCGTGGTGTTAACGCTTATTTTTCAGGATGTTTAACGACTACGCTTGATAAGACGTATAAAGTTGATGATAGTGAACGAACAGAGGATATAATATTTTGTGATTATAAAATTGGTTGGTACAAAGAGGCTGATGAGCGGTTAAAAAAATTAAAAAAATATGACTTCAGTAATGTAGTTTATACAAACCATGATGTTTCAAAAAATTTAACTGACAAAGGAAGGTTTGAGATTACTGATAAACTTTTGAAAAAGTACGCTAGGGCAAAACTTGTTGTAACAACTAGAATTCATTGTGCCTTGCCGTGCTTAGCTCTTGGGACTCCAGTAATACTGATAAATTCTCATTATGATAAAAAGCGTTTCGATGGTCTTTACAGCTTGTTGAATACAATTGGAATAAACGAAAACGGAAATTTTGAATTTAAAGTTAATACGGATAATGATAAAGTTGTTAATTCAAAAGAATATTTAAAATATGCAGAGAAATTAAAATCCAATTTGAATAATGCTATTAATTAAGAATATGAAAAAAGGATGTTTTAACGCATCCTTTTTTCGCATTTTTTAAGCTTTTAAATAACATCCGCTTCCACCGATGAAAGTTGCTCCCGTACTCCAGTTTTGATTAGAGCCATCTGTTGCACCGATTTTTAAAATTTTTTGGCTATCCGTTACAGTAAGTGCAGTATTTGATGAGAAAGGCCCTTTAACGCTCATGGATATAGCTTGTCTGTCTGTGTTTGAGTGCCCCTTAAATGGTAAGCCGCCTATGTGGGCGTTTCCGCTGCCCGCATCCGTGATATTTGCATAGATAAAGAATGTTATGTAGACAAGATCACCTATACGGTAGTAGTGCGAATTTGTATAATTTAAAGTGTAAGTAGGATTTGTTCCACCTGCACATATAAATTCAGGATCCCAAGTCCCGTATTCAACAATGGGGATAGAGTTATCTGAAGTTACTATATTTACTACATTATTTGCATCATAAGGTATAGAATTACCATTAATTTTTATGCCTCGCACTGCAGTTTGTGAATAGCTGTTAGCTTGATTTAAAGCAGAAATTAAAGCATTATATTCTGATGTGCTTTCAATAGCTTCAGAAAAATCTCCTTTTGAGGCTACAACTATTTTTAAACCATTTACTTTTAATAATAAATTATTTGAGTTGAAAATTTGGAACTCACACTCTAAAATGCCAATAACACTTACCATTTGAGAAGTAATAGTGACAGTTGCAGCATTTCCGTCAATGCTACAGTTTTCATAAATTTGTGTTCCGTCTGGTTTTTTAATATACATAGTTATGGTTTTATCAGACAGATCCAAATCGTTGATGTTTTGATCTTTAAAAAAAATTTTAAGTTTTCGGGAGTCAACTTCGCCTTTCACAGTATAGACTAGGATGTGGTTTTCTTCCCATATTTTTAAGTTTATTTCTTTAGTTACCATTGTTTTTCCTCTCTTTCAAAATTTATGAACAAATTGATTGCTCAATTATAGTTTAAAAAACGATCAAAATTGCTCTATATATAGCAATTTTGATCGAAGTTATACTTACAAATATTAATCAAATTTAAAAGTGAAAAATATCAAATTTGCACAAGCTTTAAAAACTCAGTAAATTTTAAAGCTAAAGATTAAAAATAAGTTTTTTATTTAAATGTATGAAAGTAGTAAATAACTTTTTTATTGAGGAAATGCAAAATTCAAAAAATTGTTTGAAGTAATATAAAAAATTTTAAAAACAATAAAAACCCTCAGTATTTCTGAGGGTTTAGTTTGCATTAACAGATTGAAAACTACGTTTCTAAGTGTTTTATAAAAATGTGTCTAATCACAAAATGTAATAGTTAAGTGAGCTATAAGTAAAACGGACAGGTAACGCACAGGGTAATGGATTATATTTTAAATTTTGCGGTTTTAATCATATTTTTCATTAAAGTTTTATATTCTTTAGGCAACAAATTTAATACTTTTTCGTCTAGTAATTCTTTACCGATAGAATTTAAAAACATTTTGTCAATTTCGTAATTATCCTTCCAGTAATTCATGTCACAAAACCATTTTAAGAAATTAATTTTAGCCGTATTATTATCAAAGTAACCGTTTTTCTTCCAGTTATCGTATACGTAATTTACATTTGTTGCGTGACTTTTTGAATGTTTGTCAATTTTTGAATCGTGGCATAAAGAAGTATCGTTACTGGTTCTGTACATATAAAAATTATTTGAGATGCATACAATTTTGTTTGCCTTAGGGTTACATAATAAATTAAATGCTTGATCTTCTCCATATGAGGTTTCCTCATGAAATCTTATATTATTTTCTTTTATAAAGCTGGTTCTATAAAGGCTAGTCCAAACAACACCGTCTACAAATGCGGGAAGCGATATAAGAGAAAATTGCCCTTCGTTATAAATTTTATCTATAGAGTCGTGTACTACTATATCTGCATCTTCTGATTTTGCTTTATTATAGCAAACCTCACATGCGGTTAAATCTAAAACGTCGTCTGAATCTATAAATTTTATGTATTCACCTTTGGCTAAATCTATTCCTTTATTTCTTGTGGCGGAAACTCCACTGTTTTGTTTGTGAACCACGTGGACTCTTGGATCTTTATTTGCGTATTCGTCAATTATTGATCCACTACTGTCTGTTGAGCCGTCATCAACACATATTATTTCAATGTCTTTTAACGTTTGGTTTACAGCGCTGTTTATACATTCTTTTATATATTTTTCAACATTATATACAGGAATGATTATAGAAACTTTTGGTGTTTCATTGCCCTGTGGTTTTGAATAAGTTTGTTGTTTTAAAAAGTGTTGCCTTAAAAATAACGCAGATAAAATTGAGACAGCAAGAATTAGTATTGAAAATAAGGTTTTTTTGTTTTTCATAAATATTGTTTAACCCCTTTAAAATAAGTATTCGTTTGTGTTGGTATTATATCATTTTATTTTAAATTTGGTTTCAGTTAATTTACTAGATATTTTTAAAAATAATTAGCCATATATTTTATTATATTTGATAAAGTAAATATTTTCAATACGAAATGAAATTTTTATAATTTTAAAAAATAATTTTTATATAAATGATGTAAGTAGACGTTTGAAAATAAAACCGCTTTTATCTTGCAAAAATGTAAACACCAAAAAATTAGTTGAAATTAAAAATGAAGAAAATTTAAAAACATAAAAGCCCTCAAAAATACGGAGGGTTTAGTTTGTATCAACAGATACATAAATTTATGTTTAATCACTTACATATTAATATAAACGCACGAGTTATTAAGCGTGCGAAAGTATGAAATCGATTTTTTGAAAAAGCAATTATCAGGAATAATCAGAATTCCAGATATGTATCCTTAGTGCCCTTTATGCTTCTCTTTTCGTTTTTGCTGTTTTAAATTAAATTTTCTCTCTTTCTCAGTTTCTTTTAGTTTTTTGTGGGCTTGCTTGCGATCAAGTTTAATCTTTTCGTGTTGTAGTTTTAATACCTGTTGCGACTTGGTTCCAATACCATTTGTATTTATTTGTCT
>JAFRKM010000110.1 GCA_017431755.1 Clostridia bacterium | reverse complement strand
ATCAGAAGCTTATTTATGAATATAATAAAAATACCATAGATAATGTAAACAAGTGCGCAGAATATTGTTATAATATATATAATAAAGAAAGAATAGCTAAAAACTATAACGGCACCTGGATTTTTAGTAAAGAAAAACAGCATTCCAGTTACATAAATTATAGTGAAAAAGAAAACACTATATTTGTAACATTTCGAGGAACTAAAAGCTGCGAAGATGTTAAAATTGATCTTAACTTCATCAAGAAAAATTGTGCTTTTTTAAATAACAAGGGAGTTCACAGCGGATTTTTAAACACTTATAATCACTTTAAACCAGAAGTAACCAAAAAAATTAATGAATTAATAGAAAAACACAAAGATGCAAAAATTGTCTTTACAGGACATAGCCTTGGAGGTGCAATAGCTACACTTGCGGCTTTAGATGCTTCAACTAATAATGAATTTAAAGATAAAGATATTAGCCTTGTATCGTTTTGTGCACCACGATCCCTTTCAAAAGAAGCTTTTGATTATACACTAACTAATAAAAACATTCAAAAATTATACGAAAACTCTATAAGAGTATGGCGAACAGGCGATGTGGTCCCATCTATACCATTCGAAGGATACAAACTCAATTTTAGACATTTTGGAAAATCATGGTGCATAGATAAATTTCCTGACAACTATAAACCCTACAAAACCGGAATACGTTCATGGTTTTCTTATTCCGATTGGCGCAAATGGTTCAAAAGCTTTCAAAGTTTTCACGGAATGCAAGAAATAAAAAACGACATTCTTAAAATATATGAAAACAATAAGGAATATATAGACAAAATCAAGATCTATAAAAATTAAGTATAAATACGTACATCCTTTTCACTTTTTATCTTCTTAATTACGTGCTCTAAGTATTTACTATAAATTGTCAATTGATAATTACAGTAAATAATGATACTGTTATAAAGCACCAAATTAAATATAAAAACGAAAGGATGTTTTGCTATCATGAACAACAATTTAAAGAAGCTTTTTGGTGAGCTCACAACCAATGAGAATTTTCGTAAAAAATTCATACAAAAACGAAACCTACAAGAACTTTACAACTTGTGTATTACCATTGTAGATGGATATAGCATTGAAGAATTTCAAAATTGGTTAAAAACAATTATTTCTCTTAAAAAGGAGTTACCAGATAATATGGAAAACTTATCAAATGACGATTTGTTACAAATTGCCGGTGGCGCAGGCGATTTTTCAAAAGCTAAAGCGTTTGCAACATTACTTGGAATCATGCTGCCTCTCGGCAGCCTGACAACAACATACGCTATGCACGGAACTGAAACAGCCACAACACCAACCACCACTACTTCATCTTTTAGCACATCAGCCATCAACGAAATAACAGAAACTGCCGAAAGATGTACGCACGCTGATTTCGAAATTTCTACCATAGACGATTTAAACAATTTAAGAAACATTTCTAAGCAAGGCGAAACTTTTGAGGGTAAAACTATAATTTTAAAAAATGATATTACTATTACAAGTGACGGGACAGCAAATGATTTTGAATCTATTTTTTACGCCAAAACGAACACAGTTGACTATACTACTGAAAAAACAGAATTTGACGGAACATTTAATGGTAACGGAAAAACTTTACACTGCGATTTTAAAAACACAAAAGAATTTTTTGGAACCTTTGGCTTTATTGGAGAAAATGGAACTTTAGAAAATATAAATTTAGATGGTAATTTTGAAGGCGACATTGCTTCGATATTATTAAAAGAAAACAAAGGAACTATAAGAAATTGCAAACTAGATATCTCTACTTACGGGCCGTCCGCTGCAATTTGTAGTGACAACTACGGCGTTATAGACCAATGTGAAGTAAAAGGCAAAATGAAAAAAAATGATATGGGACTTGCGGGGATCTGCCAATCCAACAACGGTAACATAACCAAATGTAACGTTTTTGCAAACTTACGTAATTGTATGAAAAGTATAGTTCCCGAAGGAGAAGAAGAAGAATGGGGATACCTATTTCAACTACCCTCAACAGGAGGCATCACAATCTTTAATAGCGGATATATAAGCGAATGCAACGTTGAAGGAGAACTTACAAGCGAATATAAAGACGACTTTTACGCCAGTATCGGCGGAATAGCAGAAACAAACAATGGGTTAATTGAAAACTCAACTTTTAAGGGGAAAATTATGGCAAACGGCGGCGGTGGTATCGTTTCAGACAACTATGCTATCATAGAATCTTGCCGTGTAGATGCTGAAATAACAGGTAATAACGTAGCTGAATTTGTGGAAAAAAACATATGGGGAAACGAAGAGTTTGCCTGGAAAAAAATATTAGATAAACCTCAAGGAGTAATAAATAACTGTGAATTTACAGGAACTGTTTCTTCAAAAACACCAAACGCCGGAGCAGCAGCACATCATTATATTAACACACAAAATCATAAAACCCCTCAAATTACAAACTGCAAAATAAACGGCACTCCTGTTATAAGAGATCTTGATCGCACAGCACACCCTAATGATCCCTATATCTATGAAGATTAAACTACTCAAAACACAAAAAACATCCTCCTTTTTGGAGGATGTTTTTATTTTGGAGCGAAAGACGGGATTTGAACCCGCGACATCCAGCTTGGGAAGCTGACGTTCTACCCCTGAACTACTTTCGCAATTTTAATATAAATTTATTTTATCACAGCCCAAAAGATAACTCAATAACTTTTTTAAATAAATTTCCCGCAGTACAAAATAAACACGCTGACCTATTCCCTATAACTAAAGAATAGCTAGCGTGTCATATTTGTTACATTTCTTTGCCACTAAAATATCCAGGATTTAATTCTCCCCCATCGATATGCGCGTAAACATAGCTGACTTTAACTCCGTTATATACGGTCCCTCGCCCACCTATTAAATTAAAATCATTCGTAAACATATTCTCGCCATTGTCAACGTTTTCTATTGTAAATTTATCGCTAGAATAGATTGTAACTAAATCAAAGCAATTGTGGAACATTTTTTCCATATTCGTAGCATTTCTTGTATCAAACCCCGATAAATCCAAAATCTTCAATTTTTCACAACTGCTAAACATATGATTCATATCTCTGACGTTTTCCGTATTAAAACTGCTTAAATCGACCGTTTCAAGTAATAAACATTCATTAAACATATAACGCATATTTGTAACCGCACTTGTATTAAAACTACCCCAAGTTAAACTTTTGATATTTTTGCACTCACTAAACATAGAGGCTGTATTTGTAAGCCTAGGCGAATTAAACTCTCCAAAATTAAGAGATTTTAAATTATAACATCTATAAAACATTTGTTCTGTTGTTTCTACAACGCTAGCATTAAAACCAGATAAGTTCAGTGATTCTAGATTATAGCAATTACGAAACATAAAATCCATTTTTTGAACACTTTCCGCACTAAAATTTTCACTTACACTTATAGTTTTTACATTATACATGTTGTCAAACATTTTCTCCATATTTTTTACACTGCGAGTATTAAAGCTAGATAAATCAACGCTCTCCATATGCTCACAGCTACTAAACATACGGTTCATATTCAAAACATTTTCGGTATTAAAACTACTCAAATTTATTTCATTTACCATGTAGCACTTATTAAACATGCTTGACATATCCGCAACGTTTTTAGTGTCAAATTTACTCAAGTTAAGTTTCTCTATACTTTCGCAACTACTAAAAAGCGAATTCATTTTTTCTACATTTTTAGTATCAAAATTATTTAAATCCAAAGATTTTAAATTTCTACACTCGTAGAACATTAATTCCATATTATTTACTTCATCCGTTTTAAATGCTTCGGTATCTAATTCTTTTAAATTTTTTAAATGATTAAACATATATGAACTGTTTTGGTTTAAATATAATTCATCGGCTTCGCTATAATAATATATCGTACCATCTGAAAAATACATGTATATTTTATACTCCGACTCATTAGTAGAAACTAAATTATCATCAATTT
>JAFRKM010000109.1 GCA_017431755.1 Clostridia bacterium | reverse complement strand
TTGTAAAATATTAGAAGATTATCTTTTTGAAGAAGATTATAGAATAGCTGTGGCAAAAGATGAGGAACAACTTTTAAATGTGGTCAATGAAACACTTCAAAAAATGAAAGGGACTGGAGAAATAGATAAAATAATAAATTCTTATATAGACAAATCACAGACTCCAAGCGTGGATTTTATCGGCCAAATTTATAATAATTTGGTTTACAAAGATAGATATAAAATGATTTTTAATGGTTTTTTGACTACTTTGGAAATAACTTCTGTAGCGCTTTTGATAGGAATTACTTTGGGGCTTTTGGTTTCCCTTATAAAAATAAGTAAAAGTAGCAGTATTTTATCTAAATTTTTAAAAGCTCTTGCAAATATTTATTTAACTATTATCAGGGGAACACCTGTTGTTGTGCAGCTTTTTGCAATATATTATTTAATACTTTTGGCAACAGGATTAAACAAAATAACAATTGCTATGATAGCTTTTGGAATAAATTCCGGAGCATATGTGGCGGAGATTATAAGGTCGGGAATACTTTCTGTAGACGCAGGTCAATATGAAGCTGGGCGTTCTTTAGGATTAAGTTCTTTTATAACCATGAAAAAAATAGTCCTTCCGCAAGCTTTTAAAAATGTTTTGCCAACTTTGGTAAATGAATTTATTCAATTAGTAAAAGAAACAGCAGTTGCTGGATTTATAGGTATTACAGATTTGTCCAGAGCGGGGGATATAATAAGAAGCCAAACTTACGAACCTTTTGTTCCTCTTGCAACTGTGGCAGTGGTGTATTTGATGGTAGTTACACTTACCACTTTCTTAATGTCGTTTATGGAAAGGAGGCTTCGTTCCAGTGATAAGCGTTAAAAATCTTTATAAAGATTTTAAACATGATGGAAAAGCACAAAGGATTTTAAATGATATAAATGTAGAATTTAAAAAAGGTGAAAGGGTTGCTATAATTGGTCCATCAGGCTCTGGTAAGAGCACTTTTTTAAGATGTTTAAATAGATTAGAAATTCCTACAAGCGGAGAAATATTGTTTGAGGGAAAAAGTATTACAGACCCTAAATGTAATATAGACGAAATTAGGCAAAATATCGGTATGGTTTTCCAGCATTTTAATTTATTTCCGCACCTTACAATACTTCAAAATATAACTTTGGCGCCTGTTGCACTTAAACTTTATACTAAAAAAAATGCCGAGGAATGCGCACTTGCCTTACTTGAAAAAGTGGGTTTAAAAGATAAAGCTCATACGTATCCGGTAAAACTTTCGGGTGGACAAAAACAGCGCGTTGCTATAATTCGTGCACTTATTATGAATCCTAAAGTGATTCTTTTTGATGAACCCACATCGGCCCTTGACCCTGAAATGATAAAAGAAGTAATAAAAGTTATGAACGACATTGCAAAACAAGGCATGACTATGATAGTTGTAACTCACGAGATGAGCTTTGTTCGTGAGGCGGCAACTAGAGTGCTTTTTATGGATAATGGTAGAATTTTGGCTGATGAAACGCCGGAAGAACTTTTTAATAATTGTCAGAATGTTCGTGTGAGCAGATTTTTGCAAAAAATCATATAAGGGGCTAAAAATAAAAATGAAAATAATAACAAGATCTGAAAGGAAAACTGAAAATCTTGGAAAAGAAATTGGTGAAAAATTAAAAGGTAACGAAATAATTGCTCTTTATGGAGATTTAGGCGTTGGTAAGACGGCATTTACGCGTGGGCTGGTAAACTGCTTTGGAATAAAAAATGCAGTAACAAGCCCAACTTTTACGCTTGTTAATGAATACACTACTCCAAAATTTAAAATTTATCATTTTGATATGTACAGGATAAAAACCCTAGAAGATTTAGAGTCTACCGGTTTTTTTGATTACATGAATAAAGGGGTTTTTGTAATAGAATGGAGCGAAAACATAGAGGATTACTTGCCGGAAGGAACGATTAAAATTTATATTGAAAAGAACAAAAATGAAAACGAAAGGATTATAACTTTGCGGGGTGAAATATAAATGAAAGTATTAGCGGTTGATTCTTCTTCGGTTACTGCTTCGGTAGCAATTGTAGAAGGTCATGAAATTATAGCGCAGTATTTTTTAAACGTTGGCCTTACTCATAGTCAAACATTGGCGCCGATGATAGAATCTGTTTTAAAAAGTTCCGGAATATTGTCATCTCAAATTGATTTATATGCGGCAACTAATGGCCCCGGTTCTTTTACAGGCATTAGAATAGGATTGTCCACCGTAAAAGCAATGGCACTCGCAAATTCTAAGCCATGTTTGGGTGTTTCGTCGCTTTACTCTTTGGCGTATAATCTTAAAGATAAACACAATATTTTATGTGCTTGTATGGATGCGCGGAATAATCAAGTGTATAATGCACTTTTTAAGGTGGAAAACAATAAGATAATAAGGCTTACAGAGGATAGAGCGATTGATATTAACGATTTAAAAAAGAAACTAAGTAAATTTAAAGAAAAAATAGAAATTGTTGGAGATGCTGCAGAAATATGCTATAATAGTTTTAAAGAAAGTGATGAAGACTTTGCAAAAAACGTGTTTTTTTACAGTAAAAACAAGTATATAAGTGCGGCTAATTTAGGATTTGCTGCGGTTGAAATTTATGAAAACCAAGAAGATAAAAATAAGATAAATTCAGAAATAAACTATATAAGAATTCCACAGGCTCAAAGGCTTTTGAAAGAAAACAAAAAATTGTAGGTGATTTTAAGTGTTGGCAATAGGTTCTGACCATGCAGGATATGAATTGAAAGAAAAATTAAAAAAATATTTTGAAGAAAACGGCATAAAATTTAATGATTTTGGAACTTTTAACTCACAGTCATGTGATTATCCGATAATTGCAGAAAAGGTTGGAAAATCTGTTTTAAATAAAGAAAGTGAAAAAGGAATTTTAATATGCGGAGCTGGAATTGGTATGTCTATTGCTGCAAATAAAATAAAGAGCGTAAGAGCAGCACTTTGCTATGAGCCGGAGCTTGCAGGTTTGGCAAGAAAGCATAATAATGCGAATGTTCTTTGTATGGGTGGAAGATTTACGGACTTTGAAAAAGCAAAAGAAATAGTAAAAGTGTTTTTAAATACAGATTTTGAAGGGGAAAGACATCAAAAAAGAATAGATTTGATAACAAAATTAGAAAGTAATTAAAATTAGGAGGTTTTAAAAAATGTCAGATAATGTATTGGTGATGGATCACCCGCTAATTCAGCACAAAATATCACTTTTAAGGGATAAAAACACAGGTGCAAAAGAATTTAGGGAGTTAATCAGTGAAGTTACAATGCTTATGTGCTATGAATCTTTGCGCGATTTGCCACTTAAAGAAGTGGAAATAGAAACTCCAATTGCCGTTGCGAAAACCAAAGTTTTGGCAGAACGTCATTTGGCGTTTATACCTATTTTAAGGGCAGGCCTTGGTATGGTAGAAGGTGTTGTTAATATGGTTCCTACTGCCAGAGTTGGTCATATTGGCCTTTACCGTGACCCTAAAACATTACAGCCTGTTGAATACTTTTGTAAACTGCCGGTTGATATAAGTGAGGGTGATGTTATAATTTTAGATCCAATGCTTGCTACGGGCGGAACGGCTATTGATGCCATTAACAGTGTTAAAAAATACAACCCAAGAACAATAAAAATTATGTGCGTAATAGCATCTAAACAGGCAATAGAAGCCCTTACTAAAGCGCATCCGGACGTTAAAATTTACTGTGCAGTAAAGGATGCTAAGCTTAATGAAAATTCTTATATTGTCCCAGGCCTTGGTGATGCTGGAGATAGAATTTTTGGTACTAAATAAAATTTTAAAAAGGAATATAATTTATGGAAAAAATAAAAGATGCCATATGGCGCTTTGTTAAAAGATATAGAAAGTATGCGCTGTTTTTTTGTGATTTTATTATATGGAATCTTTCGTTTTATATATCTTTTGCAATAAATAAAAATAGTTTAACGTTTATACCACTTGACGAACGCTTTTTTGAGTATTTGTTAATGGTAAACGTTTGCTTTGTTGCTATGTTTTTGTTATTTAAGTTGTATGATAAAATTTGGAGATATGCAGATGTTGAAGACTTTTTTTATGCAGGATTAGCAACGCTTTGTGCTAATATACTATTTTTTATTTCAACACGAATATTTATGATGAAAATGAGTCCTAGAATGCATGTTTTGTTTCTTTTAGCTTCGCTTGTTTCAATAATTGTGTTTAGGCTTCTTTATAGAGTAAATCGCCTTATTGACAACGTTTCTAACGAAGATATATTAAATAAAAAGAAAATGCTTATAGTTGGTGCGGGAGAGTCAACGGCGTTGCTGCTTAGGGAAATGTTTAAGTATTCCGCAAATAAATATATTCCTGTGGCAATAGTAGATGACGATCATGAGAAAATTGGAAGACAAATACTTGGTGTAAAAGTAGAAGGAACAACAGATCAAATACCAGAATACTGCGAAAAATTAAAGGTGGAAGTAATATTATTTTCAATTACATCAATTTCTACTAAAGATAGAAGAAGAATACTTGATATCTGTGCAAAAACAAATTTAGAAGTAAGAATTATTCCAAATATGTATGAAACGCTTACTTCCGGTAGTTCTATAGCTGCGTCAATGAGAAAAATAAAAGTGGAAGATCTTTTAGGCAGAGATCCGATTATTTTTGATAAAAACAAATATGGGCAATATATAACAGGTAAAACGGTATTGGTTACTGGTGGTGGTGGTTCCATTGGGTCAGAGCTTTGCAGGCAAATAGCAGCGCTTGGTTGTAAGAAGCTTATTATTCTTGATGTTTATGAAAATAGCGCTTATGAAATTCAGCAAGAGCTAAAAATGAAATATAGAAACAAGCTTGATTTATCGGTAGAAATTGCTACTATTTGCGACAAAAAAGAGCTTGAAGATATTTTTAAAAAAGAGAGTATTGATGTAGTTTTCCATGCAGCAGCTCACAAACACGTTCCACTTATGGAAAAAAATACCGAAGAAGCCGTAAAAAATAATGTTTTTGGTACAATAAATTTAATTAATTGTGCAGATGAATATAAAGTAAAGAAATTTGTGCAAATATCCACGGATAAAGCGGTTAACCCAACGAATGTAATGGGGGCAACAAAAAGGATTTGTGAAATGCTTGTTCAAATGAAAAACCGTGAAAGTGAAACGGAATTTGTAGCGGTTCGATTTGGTAACGTTCTGGGGTCAAACGGTTCTGTTATACCGCTTTTTGAGGAGCAGATTAAAAAAATGGGTCCTGTAACAGTTACGCATCCTGATATAATACGCTATTTTATGACCATACCAGAGGCAGTGTCTTTGGTGATGACTGCCGGAAGTATTGCGAACGGTGGGGAAATTTTCGTTCTTGATATGGGTGATCCTGTTAAAATTAAAGATTTAGCTGAAAATTTAATAAGGCTTTCTGGATTTATTCCGCACGATGATATAGAAATTGTGTACACAGGGTTAAGACATGGAGAAAAACTGTTTGAAGAGCTTCTTATGGATGAAGAGGGTATACAAAAAACTAAAAGTAAAAAAATTTATATTGGTCATCCTATTGAACTTGATGTGGAAAAATTTAAAGGCCAGCTTGTTGATCTTAAAGAAATATGTAGCGAGGGCGATAATAAAGATATAGAAAATATGCTTCTTAAAATTGTTCCGACATTTAAGCGTGAAAGTAAAATAAATTAAAATTAAAGCATACCAAAAATTTATGGTATGCTGTTTATTTTTTTGATTTCATCCGTTGCTAATTTATCACATCGTTCGTTTTCTGGATGACCTGCATGGCCTTTTACCCAGTTAATTTTATATTCATGATTTTTAAGTAAATCAAGTAATTCACCCCATAAATCTGAATTTACGGCGGGTTTGTTGTCTGATTTTTTCCAATTATTTTTGCGCCAATTTTCAGCCCAGCCTTTATTTATTCCGTCGCAAAGATATTTAGAATCTGTGTATATATTTATTTTGCATTTTTGATTTACAATTTCTAAAGCTTTAATCAAAGCAGTTAGTTCCATTCGATTGTTTGTAGTTGATTTTTCTCCGCCCGAGATTTCTTTTTGGTGTAAGTTATAAATAAGTATTGCGCCCCAACCACCAGGGCCAGGATTTCCGCTGCATGCGCCGTCAGTATAGATTGTAATTTCTTTCATTTTTTTACCTAATTTATAAAAATTTTGAAAAAATGTATTTATTTGGAATTTTTATTGAAATAATATAATTATTTATGATATAATAAATATAACATTTGTTGTACGGATTTATTTTTTAATTTTATGCTCGGAAGTTTAATATAATAGTTTTAAAAAATTTAATCAGTCAATTTTTATTTTCTGATTTTATATTTGTTTTTTTATTTAATTAATAATTATACGTAAATTTAAAGGAGAATGCTAATGGAAGAAAATTTAAACAAAAAAAACCAAAAATCAAGTAAACCAATAAAAAAAGTAATATCAAATGGTAGAAATAAAAAAATCACCGTAACAAATTATAACACAGATAAAGATGTAAATAAAACCGTAGGCTCAAATGTAAATTATCACAAAGAAAAAAGCTCTAAAAAAACTGATAATACTAAAATTACCAGGAACTATTCTAAATCCTCAAAAACCGGAGTGAAAAAGCAGTATAATAAATCTGCAAAATCAGTAAAAGTGGTTTTTTTGGGCGGGCTTAATCAAATTGGTAAAAATATAACTGCGTTTGAATGCGATAATGAGATAATTATAGTTGATTGTGGTATGTCGTTTCCGGACGGAGAAATGCTTGGTGTAGATTTAGTTATACCAGATTTTTCCTATTTAGAAGCCAACAGAGAAAAAATTAAAGGGCTTGTAATAACTCATGGTCATGAGGATCATATTGGGTCTATACCATATCTTTTAAATAAAATTAATGTACCGATTTATGCAACGCCGCTTACGGTGGGATTAATAACAAATAAGCTAAAAGAACACAGGCTTTTTAATAGTACAAAATTAAAAACTGTAAATGAGGGGCAGACCATAAAATTAGGTTGTATGAGTGTTGAATTTATCAGAGTAAATCATTCAATACCTGACGCAGTAGCTCTTGCTATAAGGACTCCCGCAGGAATGATAGTTCATACGGGTGACTTTAAAATAGATTGTACACCTTCAAGAGGTGAAATGATTGATTTGGCAAGGTTTGCAGAGCTTGGCAAAGAAGGAGTTTTGGCGCTTATGGCGGATTCTACAAACGCCGAAAGACCAGGCTATACAATGACAGAAAAAAAGATAGATCAATCATTTGAAAGATTGTTTCAGAAAGCCAAGAATAAGAGGATTATAATAGCAACTTTTGCATCAAATATAGGTAGAATACAACAAATTATTAATTGTGCTGCAAATTATGGAAAAAAAGTTGCGTTTTCAGGGCGCAGTATGATAAATAATGTTGCAATTGCGAAACAAATGAATTATTTAGATGATCCAGAAAACGTTATAATTGATTTAGATTTAATAACTAGGTATTCAAAAAATGAGATTGTTTTGGTTACAACCGGTAGCCAAGGTGAACCTATGTCTGCGCTTCATAGAATGGCGTCTTCGGAGCATAAAAAAGTGGAAGTTGGCCCAGAAGATTTTATAATAATTTCCGCAACGCCTATTCCAGGAAATGAAAAAATGGTTGGCAATGTAGTAAATGAACTTATGGGGCTTGGCTGTGAGGTCGTTTATGAATCGATGTACGAGGTTCATGTTTATGGTCATGCATGTCAAGAAGAGTTGAAAATTATTCAAGGAATAGTAAAACCACAGTATTTTATACCTGTGCACGGTGAGCGTAGGCATTTAATAAAACATGCTCAGTTGGCTGTTTCGATGGGTATGCCGGAAAGTAATGTTTTTGTGGGTGATACTGGTGATATTGTAGAAATAAGCAAAAATAGCATGAAAAAAACCGGTCAAATCCCATTGGAACTGGTGCTTGTTGACGGAATTGGTGTTGGTGATGTTGGAAGTATAGTTCTTCGTGACCGTAAACATCTGGGAGAAGATGGCCT
>JAFRKM010000108.1 GCA_017431755.1 Clostridia bacterium | reverse complement strand
CATTATTTTTGCACATATTAACAAGCTGAAATTGATCTCCTTTTTCCGGAATTAAAATATTAACAGATTTTCAGGCTTTTTGAGATAAATACTTTTTTATAAGATCCATATTTTCTATTTCACCGTCTATTACTATGCGTTTAGGAATCTTTTCTTTCATTTCGTAGTAGCTTTTTATAAACTCCGTACGTGTTGATTTTTCATCATCTTGAGATTCAACCAAAAAGTTTTGATTTCCATATAAATCTCCACCGGTAAATCTAAAAATCTCAAACGCAGTATGTTTTCCGTCGCTTGCACAAGCAATAACATCTTGCTCATCAACTTTATAAGATACGACTTTTTGTTTAGATTTTATACCGTTTATAGCTTTAATTTTGTCCCTATATTCTGCAGCTTGTTCAAAATTCATGTTTTCAGACGCTTTTTTCATTTTTCCCGTAAAATATTTAACTATCTCTGCGCTACCTTTTTTCAAAAATTTTATAACATCGTTTATTACTAAGTTATAGTGGTAATTATCAATTGCACCAATACAGGGCGCACTACACCTGCCTATATAATAATTAAGGCAAGCTCTTTTTGATAATTTATTAAAATTTCGCCCACACATTGGAATTTTAAATATTTTAATAACTTCTTCCACTGTTTTTTTTACAGAAAACGAATTCGTATATGGCCCAATGTATAACGCACTATCATTTTCTTTTTGCTTTACATAAAAAACTCTGGGCCATTTTTCTTTTGTGATTTTTATATAGCTATAACCCTTGTCGTCTTTTAACAAAATATTGTATTTGGGCAAATGTTTTTTTATCAAACTACATTCTAAAACCAACGCTTCAAACTCACTGTCAGTAACTATATAATCAAAATGATCAATATTTTTCACCATTCTTTTGACTTTTTCGCTGTGATTTAAATCAGATAAAAAATATGACAAGACACGGTTTTTTAAATTTTTTGCCTTGCCAATATAAATAATCTCATCATTCTCGTTTTTCATTAAATAAACGCCAGGACTAAACGGTAACTTTTTAGCACTTTCTTTTAATGTGATACTGTTTTTCATTTGCAAAAACCTCATAAAAAATTATTAAACCTCCAAATATTATAATCCATAGTCAAAATGTGGTCAAATCAAAATAACGATCTTTGATAAAAAAACTTGACTTTTGTTAGAGATTTATATATTATTAACTAAAATCAATTATTTAATAATAATTGTTCCAAATTATTAATTTTTGAAAGGATTTATAGAGATTTTTAATAACAAAATATCAATCCTAGAAGAAAATAATAAAGATAACGAAAATGCATTAATTGTACTGACAAAAATAAAAAACTATTTCAATGAAGAACAAATCCGTGAAATATTTGAAAAAATATTGAACATCGAAAACAGAGATAAACAAAGCAATCTCAAAAGTGATATACGTCAGTGCACAAATCAAATTAATAGTGTAAAGGACCTACCAGGACTAATTAACATTTTAAATCATTTATTAAAGGTAACATTAAGTGATATACTACCCAATGCACCTGATTTTAAATAAAATAAAACAAAAAATAAATTACAAAATTTTTTTAGTTGACTAAATTATTATTGTATGGTAGAATTCATTAGTAGGATAGTGAATTCTATGGAGAGGTGTCCGAGTGGTTTAAGGAGCCGGTCTTGAAAACCGGTGATCCTCGCAAGGGGACCGTGGGTTCGAATCCCACCCTCTCCGCCATACGATATATTTTTATGGAGAAGTACTCAAGTGGCTGAAGAGGCGCCCCTGCTAAGGGTGTAGGTCGAGCGATCGGCGCGAGGGTTCAAATCCCTCCTTCTCCGCCAGATATTAATCTCATGGTACTGCGGTATTGTGGGACTTTTTTATGCTCATTTTTAGCGTTATACCCCTAAAAATACCCCTTAAGGGTTTTAAATTTAAATTTTCAAGATATTGAAATTTTAAAAATTCAGTATGTGCTTACGACTAATATTTTTACATAAAAAAGAGGTTGTGATTATACAATCTCTTTTAATGTTTTAACTGATACTCCTGATAAAATTATCCTATTCGTAAGCGTTTTCACCTGCCTTAAAATAATGCACATAATTAATTTTACCACAGTTTTTATACTTTCTTGAAGCGTAAAATAAAATCAAGTCCGAGATAGTCAATAAATGTACAAGTTACAACGGATTTGTTTTAATTTGAAAAACCAACCCTAAACATAATTTAATATACGCAAACAAGTTTCATTTTTTTGCTCCTTTATTTATCCTACTACTCACTTTTATCATAATTCTGACAAACTTTTTAGCATAGTTTCTTTCCTTTATAAATACTAACATACTTTAATGTTGTTTTTTGAAAACAGTTTTTAAGTTTTATCGATGAGAAAAGTGGGTTCTAAAGCAAAAATTTGACATTTATTTCGATGTATGCTACAATAAACATGCAAGAGACTTCATATATGGAGAACAAAGAAATGAGTATATCAAAAACATTAATAATAAATAATAACTGGTATAGCTATTACTGATAATCGGTATCTGTAATAGTTTTGTGTGCCATTACGGATATCCGATAAAGGAAATCTGTAATGGCTTTTTAATTTTAAAGAATCAAATTAAAGAGCCTATAACTTTGAAAAGTTTTGGGCTCTTATTTTATTTCAATTCTGAAGGGAGCAAAATCATGATTTTTATGGTACTATACGATACTCGATACCGAAAAAGCTTCATCATAAACAAAAAATTAATATGTAAAGGAGTCTTTAGGGTGAAAGAAAAACGATGGTGGATTTTAATAATATTTATAATTTTAGCTATAATAGGCATTTTTAGACAAGGTAATCAAAGCAAAAAAAGATTTAAAATAGGAATTTTACAACTTACCGAGCATGAAGCGTTGGATGCTGGGAGGCACGGGTTTGTTGATGAAATTAAAAAATTGTGCTTACAAGTGGAAATAGATTACAAAAATGCACACACAGACCAATCTAACTGTACCTTAATAGCAAATCATTTTGTTTCGGAAAACTGTGATTTGATTTTTGCAATTGCCACACCCGCAGCTCAAAGTGCGGCGGCAGTTACAAATAAAATTCCTATATTGGTAACTGCTATTACCAATCCTGAACGTGCAAATCTTGTAAAATCAAACGAAAAACCGAGAACAAACGTAAGCGGGACTTCTGACCTTGCACCGATTAGAAAGCAAATAGAATTAATTAAAAAAATTAAACCTGATACAAAGAATATTGCGATTTTATACTCGTCAAGCGAGGCAAATTCCAAATTCCAAGCAGAAATATCCTTGAATGAATCCAATAAATTTAAATGCAAAAGAATTTACATTTAGTCAAATAACGGAAATTCAGCAAGTTGTGGAATCAATGCAAGGAACAATCGACGCAATATACACTCCGACAGATAATATGGTAGCTTCCAATATGACACTTATATCAAAAACGGCTTTAAATCTTGGAATACCCGTGATATGCGGTGAAGATAATCTTCTTTCAAAAGGTGCTGCCGGAACATTTGGAGTAAATTACCAAGAACTTGGAGCGAGTACCGCAGATCAAGCAAAAAAGATTTTAACTAAGAACTACAAACCTGTAAATATGCCTATTGAATTCATAAGAAATTCAAAATTAGCATTGAACGAAGAAGTTTTAGCAAAGTTGAATTTAAGTATTATGAATTGATATTCAAGGATGAATAAAATATGAAATGCTTTAATAAATACTCGATAACTATAGCAAGCGTTGCTGGGATT
>JAFRKM010000107.1 GCA_017431755.1 Clostridia bacterium | reverse complement strand
ATTTCTCTTTTTGGCGTTTGCTTTATTGGGCCTTGGAGTATATTTTTGTTTTGCACCAAAAAATGAAGTTAATGCTGACGATGATGATACAGTGTATGAATTTAAGATGAATTTTAAACGTGCAGACGATAATTCACCTGATTTGTTTTCCGGTGACATATCTGTTTATTATTATGGCCCCAGAGTGATATCTTGGAGTAAAAAACATATAACGATAAATGGTGATGGGTCTTGCACTTTAAAATTTACAATGAGTGAACTTGGTGGACGGGATAATATTTATAATGATGATTATAGTCATCATGATGAGTGGAGTAACCGTTTTAGTTTTTATCTTTACAAAGGTGATTCTGATCAATATAGCGTTGTGGATTCGTTGGAGATGCAAGTTGCAGATGAGTTTTCAATAATGAGTGCATTTGATAATGGTAATTGTCAGATGTGGTCGGGGCGTAATTGGATAAACGATCCTGCTGCACGAGAGGTTACAGTAAAGCTTCGCTATCCTAATGGTGCACCCAAATATACTAAATTTAAAATAACCGGTTCAGGTATGTCTGATTTTATGAACGGTGTTTCTACAAATGCTGGCGAAGGTAATTTTCTTGTGTACACTTCCTCGATTTTTGAGCCTGATACCCCTTATGAGTCTTTTCCACCCATATCTGTTGATAAAAATAAAGGCATAATAGTTTATGAATCTATATTTGTTGTTCTTTTTACATTAAAATGTTTTAAATTTAAAGAAACGGAAAATATTACGTGTACATCTACGTCTGATTATAGTGGAAAGTATAGCTTTAATAAAGGTGAATGTATGGGTAGCTATAGGCTGTTCGGTGAGAGTGATCCTGGTTCAACTTTACTTTCTGTTAATTTTGAAACGTTATCGCCTGTAAATTTAAATTTTTCAGGAGAAAGGGATTCTTTAGGAAAATTGGTTCAAAGTTGTACAACAGTTCATAAAGGTAATGATGATTGGGTACATTCTGGTGGTGCATCTAAAGATATTGCTGAGGATGCTACAAGTGCGCGAATAGAAACAAAAATGCTTGAACGTGATTTTCATTATGTTCAGGGTGATACCTATATGGAAGTTACTTTAAAGGCCGCGGAAGGCACAACTATAAGTAGTGTCTCTGGTTCCTATATTAGCACTAGTGGTTCGCAATGGGATTTGTCTATTCGTAGTGACCCAGTTTGGGATGATGTTAATAGAACCTATACATTTAAAATAGACTACCCTAAGTATATTAACGAGAGTGGAGAAGTTTCGTTATTTGTTGTTGGTGATTATAAGTCGTCCACTATAACTTTACAAGGCTTTCAACCTGAAAGCGGAAGTGAAGTTGAAAGTCAAATATTATCTTCTTTAGCTAACAAAGTGGAGATGACTGTTACTGAAAGCGCAGGCCAGCATACACAAACAAAAGAAAAAACAATAGAAGAGGGGAGCAATGAAGTAAGTATTCCCTTTAAGCTTGCTCAGGATTTTGGTGATAACGATAACGATAGTATAGCTGTTAAATTAATAGCACAGGACGGCATGAAAATAACTAAAGTTTATAATGGTAATACGCAAATTGCGGATGAGTCTGGCTGGAACGACGATGAAAAGACATATACGTTTACAATAAATGGTTATCCTGGCGAAACAGTTACCTATAGCATAGCAGGTGAATTTAAAAAGTATCCACTTAAATTTTTTAGTGAAAATGGTAACGAAAGGGAATTTAAAGTATATTTAGATGATAGTGCTGCTCCGGGTGAAGATGAGTATCCTAAATCTGTTGATATAAATTATCAACAGTCATCACTTGTTAGGGTTGCATTAGGTGACGAGTATTCAAAATCAACTATATTTTTAAATGGTTACGGACAGTTTGCAAATACTAATCCTTCTAAAATTGAGCTAGTCAATTCGGCAACTGGCGAAAGAAAAGAACAGCAATTAGTTAATGGGTGGGGTCATGATCATTATAATACGCTATCTATTAATGGTGAATATCAAGATCTCAAAAATGTAGAATTAATGTATCGTGTGGACTATGGTTGGGTATATTCTTCTGATTCCTACCGATATGACTATATTATAAAGATGAAAGGTGACAAAATTCGTATTTTTTCAGAATTGCATACAATGTATTGGCAGCATAGTAATTATAGGGAAGCTACTTTAAATGGTGAAATTACAGATTACAATATAAGCATGAGTAACATTTGGTATAAAAACGAGAATATCGAGTACCATGAAAAATTTAGACAAGATGGAAATATAGTATATGATTTTAAACTATTAAAAGACATTAAAATTGGAGATAATGATAAATTTGGAGTTAGAGGCGTAGAAACAAATAAATATGAAGTTACAATAAAATGTGATGATGCCTTGCCGGAAGAAATTGTTGAAAATTTAAAAGTGCGATATAACGGTAATGATATTCCTTTTCCTATTGCAGACGGTGACGGTAAAACTAGATATTGCGTAAAAATAATTGTTGATGCAATTGCTGAAAATTCAACATGGGAACTAAATTCAAATTACCGTGAGCCAGGGTCATTATTAGAATATTATTTTGATTGGTTTGAAGATGCGCCATTAAACAAAACATTAAACGATCCTAATGCGATTGTTATTGACAAAACCGGTGTAATAGTTACATTGGGAAAAGTACCGAATGATGACTGTGAAATTGTTTTAAATAAGCCACCGGAAGAAAGAACAACAGTAAATTTTAAAGGTGACGATAAATGTTCTGAGCTTATTGATATATACAGCGTGAATAATGCAGAAGATACGCCAAGTGAGACGGACAGACCTCTTAATTGGTCAAGTTTTGGCGGTGGGAAAATGGCACAAGATAATACTGCGGGGGTTTCACATCTTGAGTCGAGCACATTTTATTATGTAATAAAAGCTGGCAAAGATTTTATTAAAGAAATTGCTGATCAAAAAACAATTCTTCAAAATTTAAACTTAAATGTTCCTGGAGGTTCGTCAGGCTATAGTGTTGAACTTAACAAAAACGATATTAATAACGGGTTTATTAGAGCGACAGTTACAGTTGATACTATAAAGACTTTGCCTTCTGATGGTTTTTCGCTTAATATGACAGGTGTTGAATATCCGTTGCGTTTAGCAAAATTTAAAAGTAAAAAAGATATGGCAACGTTTACTCCAGTAAATGGTTGGCATTCGGATTCATCCTCTTCTTTCCCAGCTGGTCAGCCGGACCCAGGAGATGAATCTGATATAGATGTGTCTATAGGTAATTTTGATTATAATAGAGATTTGGTTTTTGCTGTTGGTGCACATGAAAAGTATGAAATATATAATATTAAAGACAATCTTAAAATTACCCAAACCGGAACGGAAACTGAAGTGCCGTATGACGCACAAGAATACACCAAAGACGGAAAGGTTTATTATGAAATTACCGTTTATAAAGTAAAATATGATATTACAGTTAGAGCCACGGAATTTGACCCTCTGCACAAAGCTATAACATTTAATAATGTTGAAGGTTTGAGTTATTATAAAGTTACAAACGTTAATAACGAACGTACAGAAGGTGACGAAACTAAAGCTGATTCCGCAGAAATGGGTGAAATAATTCATGGTAAATATACAGTTAGTACAGGTGAAAATTTCTATTTTGCCGTAAAAGCAGAGCAAGGGTATAAATTAGAATCGGCCAGAGTATCGGTTGGTGCTGCAGAAGGGTTTACGGAAATAAAAATTACTAATGAAACGAATCCAAGCTATAAGCTTTATAAAATAAAAGAAGTGGGCAGAGACTATACAGTTTCTGGGTCAATTGAAAAGCTCAAATTTAATGTGACATTTGAAAAATATACTGATCCTGAAGACCCTGATGCATCCAAAGCGGTTACTTATAAAAAAGATGGGATCCCTATTAACACATTAGAAGTTGAGTATGGCGACACGGTATCATTTAACGTTGAAATACATGAAAAATATAATAAATCTAAATTTAAAGTAAAAGATGGCGATGTTGAAATTAATTTAGTAAGTGGTAAATATTCTGTCGTTAATATTATTTCTGATAAAACAATAAGGGTAGAGGGAATACATGTTAACTCATATAATATTAACTTTGCAAAAAGTGACGCGGTGGAATTTTTGAATGAATCTGGTTCGCAGACAATATGCGGTATACAATCTGTTTCTTATAATGAAGGTATAAAATTTAAAGTGGCGGCGAAAACCGGTTATGCAATTACAGATCAGATGGAAGTTGTGTCTGTTTCCGAAAGTGGAGTAAGAAAAGTAATGCAAAAAGACGGGGATGGCATTTATTCTCTTATTGGAATAAAAGAAGACTATGAAATTTCAATTGAAAATGTAGAAAACATATTATTTAAAGTAACACTTGAGCCAACAGAAGGTGTAACATATATTAACGAAGGTGGAGCTGTTATTAGTGGAACATCAAAGGTTAAATACGGAAATAATTTTGAATTTAGTGTAAGTGTTGATGATGCTTATGATGATTCAATTGCCGGAATGTATATTATTGTAAATGGCGGAAAGGGTAGCAGTATAGGGGCACAAAAATTGGCCACAGGAAAATATATTGTGTCAAATATTACAGAAGATATTGTAATTAAAGTGGGAAATATTCGCAAAAATTCTTATAATGTTACTTTGACAAAAGTAGACGGCATGGATTATTATAATTCATCAAAGAAGGTTATAAATGGTGATAATACCGTAAGCCACGGAGATTCGTTTAGCTTTAAAGTCGAACTTCATCCTGCGTATAGTGGTTCTAAAATAAAAGTTATGCTTGGGAATGAAGAATTAAAAGCAAATGATGCAGGGGTTTATACAGTCCCAAAAGTAATAGAAAATAAAACTGTTACAATTAATGGTGTAGAAGAAAATGAAGAAGCAAAAGTTGTTAATACAATAAATAATTTACCGTCCAGTGTATTAAACCTTGAAGATGTAGATGCAGTAATAGCAGCCACAAAAGATTACGAAAAGCTTACTAATGATCAGAAACAAAATGTTGCTAATTTAGACGAACTTAAACGGCGTCAAGAACAAGTTAAAGAGTTTCATCATGTAAGCAATGATGTAAGAATTAGCGGTGTGGATTGGCATATTAAATTAGTTGCTGTACCAATTTCGTTTGATAAAGAAGCTTGCACAAGAATTTATAAAAAATTAAATTCTGAGTATATAGTGTCTTTATATGATGTGTATCTTTGGGATGTTATTAATGATGTAAAATATACTTTGCCGGAGGGGCAAGAAGTAACCATTACTCTTCCAAAACCAGATTTAACTTATTTTGAAAAACCAACAGGTATCCACGAAAAAGATGATGGCAAAATTAGTTATATGACATTGAATTTTGGATCGGATATAGTAAGATTTACAACTGATTCATTTAGTCCAATGGGTGTTATAGCAAATAGATCTTTGGCTCCTGGAAGGTCTTCGCTTCTTGATGCTGCGGATGCAAATGTTGGCCTGATTAAGAATTATGCTTTGTCAACTTTTGGTAGTGGCGGTTCTGGCGGTAAAAATGGTTCGAATCCTGACATTGTAAAAGATGAAAATGATTTGACAAATTTAGACGGAAACACAGGAAATATAAGTGAAAAATTCAAAAGCAGGAATAATCCAGTAACTGCTCAGGGAAGTGCCATACGGCTCGCGTTGGTCTTGATGTTATTGATTTTGTTAGCTATAGCAACTATAATAATTATAGAAGGCATAAAAAGGCGTAAAAAAGAAAAAGGCGACTAAATAATGTACTAAAAAAGCATAGATGGGGTGATTTTTTGATAACAGGTATAATTAAAAAACTTAGAAAATCATGTGGATACACCCAAAAAGAAGTTGCAGATATTTTAGGAGTAGATCGCTCCACATATGCTTATTATGAATCTGGACGAATAAAACCGGATATAGATACAATCAGGAAACTTTCAAATATATTTCGTGTTCATTATACGCAAATATTAGAAAATGAAATGTACACACAGTTTAGTGATTCTAAGCCGCAAACTTTTGGCCTTAATAACGAAGAAATGGAATTACTTACAATATTTAGAATGTTGCCTGATGAATCAAAAAAAGAAGTAATGAATTCCGTTTTAAAAAAGATCAAGAAAAAGCCTATAAAATTCGAAAAGTAATAATTAATAAAAAACCTCAGCTTTTTAACCGGCTGAGGTTTTTTATTTGTTTTTAATTTTTTTAATCGCGTTTTTTTCAATTCTGGAAACTTGTGCTTGGCTTATTCCAATGATTTTTGCAACTTCGTTTTGTGTTTCCCCTTTTAAAAATCGTAGTGCCAAAATTGTTTTTTCTCGGTCTCCTAATTTTTTTATTGCTTGTTTCATGCATATTTCGTCAATCCAGTTTAAATCTTCGTTATTATCACCAATTTGATCTATTACATATACTTTGTCGCCGTTTTTGTCAGTAAAAGCCGGCTCGCTTAGTGATATTGGGTCAACCACAGCTTCCATAGACATGACAATGCTTTCTTTTGGGACTTCAAGCTCCTTAGAAATTTCAGTTATAGTGGGCTCGCGGTTTTTTGCTTTTATAAATTTTTCTTTTATTTGCATGGTTTTATATGCAAGGTCTTTTAGTGATCTGCTAACTCTTATGGAATTATTATCGCGCAAGTATCTTCTTATTTCCCCAATAATCATAGGTACGGCATAGGTGGAAAATTTTACATTTTGGGAAACATCAAAATTATCAATAGATTTAATAAGTCCGATGCAACCAATTTGAAATAAATCATCAGACATTTCTCCACGTCCGCTAAATCTTTGAATAATGCTTAGTACCAGTCGTAGATTTCCGTTTATAAGTTTTTCGCGTGCGGTTTTGTCGCCTTTTTTTGTAAGCTTTAGTAAATTTATTTTTTCGGATTCAGGCAGTGTTTTTAACTCAGACGTGTTTATTCCGCAAATTTTCACTTTGTTATATTGCAATTATTCCACCTGCCTTATCCATAAATTTCCATAATGATATTATTTGCCAAAAAAATAAATTAATTCATAATATTTGAATTAAGATGGAAATTTAATATTTTGTTCTGCATATGTTTTTATATAAAACAAAAAATAGGGGTGGAATTGGAATATAAAATGAATAAATTTAAAAAAATATTTTTAGTTTTTCTTTTGTTTATAATTTTTTTTGTTGGTTTTCAGGTTTTTACGAGTGGCCTTGATGTTTCGGCGGAGTCAGGGATTTTAATTT
>JAFRKM010000106.1 GCA_017431755.1 Clostridia bacterium | reverse complement strand
TTATAAAAAATATAAATTGACAAATATATTTTTACTTTTTATAATTATCTAATAGATTAATTGTGAAAAAAATTAAACTATTAAATTTTTGAAAAGAAAGGTGAGAAATTTATGAAAAAAAATACTGTTTCAATTAAAAAAATTTTATTGACCCTTTTAATTGTATCTTTTTTTAGTTTCGGATTTTTTAAAGTCAGTGCAGATTTTTCTGATTTTACAGAAGATTTTTATAAATCTTTGCATAACAAGGATGAACGCGTTGTTTTTAAAAATTTTGAAAATTACCTGTTGGAAAATTCAAGTGAGAAAAGTATGCTTGTAAAAAAAGAATTTTTTAATATGCTTAATGACTCTTCTACTATGGATAAAGTTAAAAGTTTAGGAGTAAAAAGTACTTGCCTTTACATATTTGATTGTTCTATTTTAAAAGTTTTTGGGAAAATAAGTCTTGATAATCTAGAATCTGTTAAATTGGCTGCTATTTCTTTGAACGAAAATTTTGAAAAAATTAAGGAATATATGAGCGAGAACGAAACTATACTTAGTTTAACATGTTTTTACTAAAAAATAATAAAATGAAAAAAATCAAACCGGAAGTTTATTCCGGTTTTTTTGTTTATAGTATACTAGCTTCTAAATATTCGTCAAGTTCTTTTTCTTCTCTTTTTTTCTTTTTATCAATTATTATTAAAATAGAAGCAACTACAGATGCAATTGTTACTAAAGAAGCTATTATACCTACTAATAATGCAAAGCTTATTTTGTTTTTGTTTTCCATAATAATTCTCCTTAAAACTTTAATTATTTTAATTTTACATAAGTCACCATGTATAGTCAAATAAAATTATTTTTTAGAAAGTTTAAAAATCTTTTCTAAATTAATTTTTGAAACATAATCATAAATAATTACTGAAATCAAAATTAAAGCAATTGAAAGTAAAATTACTACAATGTTAAAGGGCTCTAATACAAATAAATTTGAATATTTAAATATTCCAATAGAAAAGCTTATTACAACGAACCACAGCAAGGATGTTCTTAGTTTATTTAGTGGAACAGAAATTTTATAAAGAAGTGCTGTGCCTATAAATCCTGTTATTATTACTGCTAGTGTGGAATATTTTCGTAAGATAAATCAAATAAGAAATACAGGCCGATGCACAAAATTAGTCCAGACATAACGGTTAGTGCTGCGGGAAGAGCTTTGCTTATTATGTTTTTAAATAAATTTCCACTAATTCGTTCTCGGTTTGGTTCTAATGCTAGTATAAACGAAGGGATTCCGATTGTTATAGCACTTATTAGAGTCATTTGTATAGGAATGAAAGGATACGGTGCCGGGATAAATAAAAACAGGAGAGAAAGCAAACAAGAATAGATTGTTTTTACTAAGAATAAAGAGGAAGAACGTTGTATATTATTTATGGCGATTCTTCCTTCTTCTACAGCATGGGTCATAGCAGAAAAATTGGAATTAATTAATACTATATGAGATATATTTCTAGCTATATCACTGCCACTAGCCATAGCAACACTACAGTCAGATTCTTTAATTGCCAGCACATCATTTACGCCGTCTCCTACCATGGCAACAGTTTTTCCGGTAGATTTTAAAGTTTTTATTATTTGTTGTTTTTGTGGTGGTGTTACTCTGCCAAAGATTGTATATTTTTTGGCTGCTTCTTGTATTTCCTCGTCTGTTTTTAATTGGGAAACGTCTATATATGATTCATAGTTATTAAGGTTAACTCTTTTTGCAATTTTAGATACTGTTACTGGATTATCTCCAGAAATCACTTTTATATCTAAGCCTTGTATTTTATAGAACTTCAGAGTTTTTTCTGCGCTTTTTCTTATTTTGTCTTTTATAAGTACAAAACCTATTAAATTAATATTTTCTGGTATGTTTCCGTTTTGGAAATTGTCCTCTGAGTGGACCACGGTTAAAATTCTATAATCATCAGAAAAATTTTTTATTTTATCTTTTATTGTGCTGTAATTTTTTCCGAATATAAATTCTCCGGCGCCCATTATTATTGTGCCTTTGCCTTCAATTTCCGCACCTGACCATTTTCTTTCGGAAGAAAATGGAATAATCTCTTTAACTTTTAAATTTTCTTTGCATTTTGGCACATAATTTTTAATAGCTTTAAAAGTTTCGTTTGTGTCGTTTAAAACTGATGTTAGTGCGCTTAGTGATGCTTTTAATTCTTCGGTAGAAGTACTACTTTCCGGGACTAATTTTTCTACTTCAAAAGTTCCTTCTGTGATTGTTCCGGTTTTGTCTAGACAAAGAGTATTTACTCTTGCCAGAGTTTCTAAGCAGTAAATATCTTGGACCAAAACTTTGTGTTTAGAAAGTTTAATAACTCCAACCGCTAAAATTGAGCTTGTAAGTAGAACTAGTCCTTCAGGTATCATACCTGTAAGTGCAGCAGTGGTGGTTATTATTGCTGAGGTATAGTCATAAGAAGAAGTTGTTAATTGCCTATAGAAAAGTAATGCTCCGATAGGGATTATTGCAATAGAGATGATTTTAATTATCTTATTTACGGTGGTCATTATTTCTGATTTAGTTTTTTTGATATATTTAAGACCTTTTAAAATTGTAGAAGAATAATTATTTTTCCCCACGTTTTCTGTTTGTGCGGTGCATGTTCCGCTAACAATATAACTTCCCGAAAGAAGCATATCTCCTGGTTTTTTAACAATCAAGTCGGGTTCGCCGGTTAATAAAGATTCATTTACTTCGCATTTTCCGCTTTTTATTATGGAGTCGGCAACTATTTGGTTTCCCGGTTCGAATAAAATTATATCATCTAAGACGACTTGTTCTATTTTGATTTTTCTTTTTTTGCCATTTCTAAGAACTGTGGCATGGCTAGAAGAAATTAAATTAAGCTTTTCAACTGTTTTTTTTGCTCTTATTTCCTGAATTATACCAATTATTGCATTGCATATTACAACGCCCATAAACATAAGATTTCTATATGATCCAACGCATAATACAGCAATTGCTAAAATAATATTTATAAGGTTAAATAGTGTTAAAACATTATCTTTAATTATTTTAGAAGTTGGTTTTGTAGATACAGATTTATCCACGTTAATTAAGCCCTCAGCAAGTCGGCTTTTTATTTCTTGTGTGTTTAAGCCAAAATCAATTGGGGGATTGAAGCGATTTATTTTTAATGAATTATTTTCCATGTTTTTCTCCAAAAATAAAAGTTAATCTGTAATAAATTATAAATGTTTAAATTTTTTAGTCAATGAAAAATTTAGAAAGGGGATAGCAAATTTATGCTTTGCAGGATAGTTGATATGAAAAACAAAGAGGTTATAAGCGTAAAAGATGGCTGTAGAATAGGGTGTGTTAATGATGTTGAGATAGATATGAAATGTGCAAAACTTGTGTCGATTATAGTTTATGGCAAACTGAAATTTTTTGGGATACTTGGCCGAGAAGATGATATAGTTATTAAATGGGAAAATATAGAGGTTATCGGCGATGATACAATTCTTGTGCGAGATAACCCACTTTGCCGGCGTAAAAAGAGGCACAAATGGTTTTGGAAAAAATTATTTACTGTGAGTTTATCGCTTTAAAAGGAATATAAAATGTTATTTCTGACCATTCGTCCGGAGTAAGATTTTGTAAAAAATCTTTTTTTACATAAATAATGTAATTAAGATTTTTTTGCCTTTTTGACCATTCGCTTTTCGGGAAATTAAGAGGTTTACTTAATTTTATACGATTATCCATTATAAACATATTGCAGCATAAAGGGCTGTCGTAGAACAATTCGTCTTCCATTGTTTTTAAATGTTGTATTAATGAGCCTGTATTTAAAACATATTTTAAAAATGCAGAAGGATTGTTTTTATCATCAAGAAATAATGTCCAAGCGTAGAATGCATATTTTTCCGGAAGAGAGTAATCCATTGTTTTGTGGATAAAGTCAATTTTGTTGCTAAGGATTCTAATTTTAAAATAATCGTGAGGATGATGGGTCATTTTAAGATGTAAAATATTCTTGGTATATTCGTTGTTTTCCCATTCATCGTCAGATTCATTGTAAGGGTCGTTTTTATAAGGCCCGTAAGTAGGCGCACTTGTTTTAGGAGTACTATTTTTTTTGGCTTTTTTGATGATATTTATTCCGTTTTTAGTTAAGATATCTGTTATTATATAATTTTTGGTTTCATAACGCTTAGTTATGCAGCCGTCACTTCTTATGCTGATTTGAGTAGGTTTTAAATCCGTTTTGGCACTTTTATTTGCTTCGTGTACAGCAAGTTCGTTTAAATATGATAATTTTTTACGGTGGTTGTAATTGATAGTTGCTTTTTTGGTGGGTGATTTTAATTCAGTTTGTGAAGCTTGATTTTTGCTGGTTTCACTTTGTATATGTGTATGGGGTTTATTAGGTTTCATAGCAAATGTATTTGCGGTTAAGAATAAAGGGCTTAAAATAAAAATAATCTTTGAAATGATTTTTTTGCTTTTGTGGGATTTCATGCTTTTTTGATTTCTCCTTTTAATATATTGTTATAAAGTGGCATAAACTTCCAATTAATACAAATATATGCCAAACGCTGTGAATGTATTTTTCCTTTTTTCCAAGTACGTAAAAAATCGCTCCAACAGTGTAAAAAACACCGCCTAAAATTAACCATTTAAGCTGAAATGAATTTAAATTTTGCCATGCCGGTTTTGCAATTAGCACTATACTCCAGCCCATTGCTATGTAGCAAACTAGAGAAAATTTTTCAAACTTATTTACGCTAATTGTGTTTAAAATTATTCCGATTAATGCAGCCACCCAAACAATAGCAAGAACAATATATGAAAAAAAGTTGTTTATAAGCACAGAACAAATAGGAGTGTATGTACCGGCAATTAGTAAAAATATTGAGCAGTGGTCGAATTTTCTAAGTATATTTTTTACTTTTGGGGGTGGTATACTGTGGTATAAAGTTGATGATAAATATAAAAACATAAGAGTAAAACTGTAAATGCCCATTACAACTATGTTTTTAAGATTGTTTTGATGTTTTAGGATCAAAAGTATAAAAGCGGCGGCGGAAAAAATAAAACCAATTCCGTGCGAAATAGAATTTAAAATTTCTTCCAGTATACTATATTTGGGTAGTTTAATATTTGTAGTTTTTTTCATTGCCCGGTTACCTTTCAAAAAGAATTAATATATATTTTTGATTATATACTATTAATTATTATTTTAGTAGATTGAAGTTTTAAAACTTACTTTTTAATCATAAATATGTTTTAAGGAGTGAGTTTTTTGAATTATAATGATATTTTTGATAAGTTTAAAGGCAAATATGTATTTTACATTACATGTGTTTTAAGTGTGGTTATGGTTTTAGGGTTAGCTTTTGTAGCTTATGGGGAAATAAATTCTAAAAGCAATTCTAATTTAAGCTATAAAATTGTTCTAGATGCTGGGCACGGAGGAGAAGACGGTGGAGCAGTGGGGCAAGATGGCATAGTTGAAAAAGATATAAATTTAAAAATAGCGCTTAAATTAAAAGATCTTTTAAAGTCAGCGGGTTATGATGTGGTCATGACGCGGGAAGAAGACGAAGCAATTTATGATGACAGTGCTGAAACACTGCGTGAAAAAAAGCGATCTGATTTAAATAACCGTGTAAAAATAATAGAAAAAAACAGTGACAGTAAAACGATATTCGTGAGTATTCATCAGAATAAATTTCCTGACCCAAAATATTTTGGTACACAGATATTTTATTCAAAAAATGATGATAACAGTCAAAAGTTAGCCGGTAGTATAAAAGATTCTGTGGTTGGATTTTTGCAGTCGCAAAATAAACGAGAGATTAAACCTGCAAATAAAAAGATTTTTCTTTTAAATAAAGCGCAGATTCCTGCGGTGGTGGTTGAGTGCGGGTTTTTATCTAATGAAGAGGAGGCAAAAAAGTTGTCGAGCAACGGCTATCAATCAAAAATGGCATTTAGTATTTACTGCGGAATAATAAACTATTTTATTAATAATTCTTGATTTTGTGCGTATGCTTTTTTATAATCAAAATTACTAAGAGATAATAAAAAAGAAAAGGAAGCAAGAAATATGAAAAAAATAAAAAATGTTTTTGTTTGTTCGGAATGTGGTTATGAATCTGCAAAATGGAATGGGATTTGCCCGTCTTGTGGTAGTGGGAATACGATGGTGGAAGAAATCAGAGAGATGTCTTCTAAAAATAAATCATCGTTTCCAAAAATAACAGCTTCAAATATTTTAGAAGTGCCGATAAATAGTATAGATATAAACGAAGAAACAAGATATCACACAGGTTTTAAAGAGCTTGACAGAGTGTTTGGCGGAGGAATAGTAAAAGGTTCAATTTCGCTTCTTGGAGGTACTCCGGGAATAGGAAAATCTACGCTTTTGCTTCAAATATGTAATTATATAGATAAAAATTTAAAAATTTTATATATCTCGGGCGAAGAATCTAAACGTCAAATCAAAATGAGAGCTGCGCGCCTTGGTGTGAGCAATGATAATCTTTATATAATAACGGAAACAAACATAAATCTAATAGCTTCTGAAATAGAATTTACGCATCCCGATCTGGTAATAGTAGATTCTATTCAAACAATGTCTAACCCGGATTCTTCAACTTTACCGGGTAGTGTGTCGCAAGTTAAGGAATGTGCAAATGCATTTTTAAAACTTTCAAAATCGCTTGATATTACAACCATTTTAATAGGACATGTAAATAAAGATGGTGCTATTGCAGGGCCGAAAGTCCTTGAACATATGGTTGATGCTGTGCTTTATTTTGAAGGTGATGGTCAGATGTCTTATAGAATTTTGCGTACGGTGAAAAATAGGCATGGTTCCACAAACGAAATAGGCGTATTCCGTATGGATAATGTGGGTTTAAAAGAAGTTTCAAATCCGTCTGAGATGCTTCTTTCCGGAAAACCTCATGGCGTACCGGGAATATGTGTTGCATGTACTGTTGAGGGTTCCCGCCCGATTTTAACAGAAGTTCAAGGTCTTGTTACTCCAACGAGCTTTGGGAATCCAAGAAGAATGGCCACAGGTTTTGACTATAACCGTATGTCTTTGATTTTGGCAGTTTTAGAAAAGCGCTGCGGATACTATTTTTCTTCTATGGACGCATATGTAAATGTCGTAGGAGGAATTAAACTCGATGAACCTGCTGCGGATCTTTCTGTGGCAATTACGCTTGTTTCAAGTTTAAAAGATGTGGTTGTAAATGATAATATTATAGCGTTCGGAGAGATTGGTCTGGCAGGAGAAATTCGTTCTGTGCCGCACTGTGAAGTAAGGGTTGGGGAAGCCGAACGTTTGGGTTTTGAAAAATGTATTATTCCGTATTATAACTTTAAATCGTTTAGTAACCCCTCAAAGTACAAAATAAAAGTAATAGGGGCAAAAAATGTACGCGAAGCAGTAGAATCCGCCATGAATTAATATTTACAAAAATAATCGTTCATATAAAAAGAATATATTCCGGTTTCTAAAACGTCTGTTTCTTCAATGTGTGACAGCGCGTATTTATATATTTTTAGCTGACGGGAGTATTTTTCATAAAGAAGAGACAAATCATCAGTTTTGTCTGTTTTGTAGTCCACTATAACATATTTTCCATTTTCTTTAAAAGCGCAATCCAAGGCGCCTTCTACAACGATGTTTTCCGTTTGACTTGTTTCTTTAAATATATATTTTGCAGGTATGCTGACGGAAAATCTGTGTTCGCGCAAAACATTTTTGCTTTTTAAAATTCTGCCAAATAAATCAGAATTGGTAAATTTCGTTAAAGCATTTCTATCTAAATTTTGAATTTCTTCCTTGCTTAAAAATTTATTTTCATAAAGATATTTTATTTCGTAATCAATTCCAAATTTTGCGATGTTATTAAAATCAGAATAACACATAAAATTATGCATGGCTGTTCCTCTGGAAGACGGAGTGAGTTTTTCGCCAAGCAAAAATGCAGGGCAAGAAGACGCGATGTATTCTTTCCATTTTTCGCCGCTTGCCAGTTTTGAAGCGGCTATTTTTAGAGGTAAGTTTTCTTTTGGTTTAGAGTTTTCAATAAAAGCGAATCTTTTTTCAAATTTTTTAAGTAAATTTTCATTTATTTGTACGATATCAGAGGTTGTTTGTTTGGTTTGCTCCTCTTTTTTATTTTCTTCTTTATTTGAAAATTCATCTATAAAATCTATGTTTATGTCTAAATTCGGATAAGTTTCTTCGGAAATTTCTTCCGGTAAATCGAGTATGTTGCAAAGTTTATTTCGGCAGTTGCTTTTTATAATGGACAAAAATATCCACTGCGCAAAAGAAGATGCGTTTTTAACGATGTATGGATTGTTCTTTGTGTTGCAAAGCGAAAGATTTAGATATTTTTTAAGCTCTTTTTGTGGATTTTCAAAGGATGTAATTAAAATTAGTTTTTGTTTTGCCCGAGTAAGTGCAACATAGAGTATCCTGAGTTCTTCGCCCATGGATTCCGATTTATTTTGCAGGGATATTGATTTTCTTATTATGTTGTCGTATTTTATAGATTCTTCTTCGTCTTTTAATTTTGTTCCAATGCCGAGTTCACTATGAATAACTATACTGTCTGTGTCGTTATTAAATTTGCCTGAACAATCTGCTAAAATGCATATGGGGAATTCAAGCCCTTTTGATTTGTGTATGCTCATTATTTTAACTGTATTGTATCCGGAAAAGCTTGGGGCAGGTTTTAAATCTCCGCCTTTTTCTTTAATGTTTTTTATAAATTTTAAAAATCCATCAAGGCCATTATGGGAATGTGATTCGTAATTTTTAGCATAATCCATAAAGTACATTAAATTTGTTTTTTTGGTTTCTCCATTTTCCATAGCGCTGAAAATTTCAGAAAAATCTGTATCTTTGTATATGTAATCTATTAATTCGTTGCACGAGCAGTTACTTGATAATCGTCGATAATGTTCGATTTGTTTAATGAATTTTGTTAGTTTTGGGTTTCCGTTTTCTGCGGCTTTTTTAATTGTAAAATAAAGAGGTTCTGAAGTGTTTCCTATTCGTAGGGCGCTTATTTCGTCAATAGTAAAATTAAAAATTGGATTAATCATAGCTCCCATTAAAGGAATATCTTGAATGGGATTATTTACAACTTCTAAAACGGAAAGTATAGAAGTTATTTCTTTGGTAGATAAAAAGTTTTCTTCCAGTTCTGCTTTGCAGGGTATACCACATTTAAAAAGTTCTTTAGCGTAGATATTAGCTTTTTTGTTTGCACTTCTTAGTAAAATGCAAAAATCAGAATATGTAGCAGGCCTTTGGTTGTTTTTATTTTTTACTGTAAAGCCTTCTGCAATCATTTTTGTTATTGATTTTGCAATAGCCTGCGCTTCGATTATGTATTTGTCTTCTTTGTTACCACTTAAATTTATAATTTTTAAGTCTACAGATTTTTGTAAGCTTGGATTTTCTTTTTCATTTAATCCGGAAATTAGTTGCTCTTCTTTATTATATTCTATTCCGGCGGAATTTTTAGACATTAAATTTTCAAAAATAAAATTTATAAAGCCAATTATACCGTTTTCGCTACGAAAGTTTTTACCCAGAATTATTTTTGTGGGGTATGATGGATTTTTTTTACTGAAGTTATTAAAAACCTCTTTTTTTTCAAGAAATATTTCAGGTTTGGATTGCCTGAATTTATAAATGCTTTGCTTAACATCTCCTACCATAAAAATATTGCTTTCGTTTTTTGTTATCATTTTAAAAATCATATCTTGAGTTTCGTTTATATCTTGGTATTCGTCAACCATTATTTCTTTGAACTCCGCAGAAAGTTCTTTGGCAATTTGGCTTTTTTTAATCTCACCATTTTCTATATTTGTAAGCAATTTTATGGTTAGATGTTCAATATCGCTGAAGCTCAGTATATTTTTTGCAAGTTTTAAATTAAAAATTTCATTTTCGTAATAAGTCACTAAGTCAAATAAGGTTTTAACTATATTGTAAGTAGCTTTTTGAACACTTTTATTTTCTTGGTGCGATGAGCAGATATTAGTTTTTAATTTACCTATTAAATCTTTAGCGTAGTTTCTGGCTTCTTTTACTTGGTCTTTAACGGAATTGTTTTCTGGGTTTTTCACCGGTTTAAGTGAAGAAAATGAAAAAGAAGATAACACACTGTAAATTTCGTCATAGTTTTTCCCTAAAGATGCAGATGTAAGGCGATTTATCTGGTTTAAATCATCTTTTAAAATTTGCTCGTATGATTTTTTTATATTTGGGAAGTTGGTTATGGTTTGTAGTGAATTTTTAATAATGTTTTCACAGGCATCAGCAGTAGACTTTGCATTATTTATCATTAAAGTTTCCCAGTAAGATGTATTTTCTTCGGGTGGTTTATATAATTCTAAAATTTTATCCATCCAGATTTTTGGTAAAGGAACAGAGCGGGTAAAATCATATATTTGATCAATAATTTTAGTAAGTTCGTTGTCGTTTTTTTCATTTGTTAAAAGATTTACAAGGTTTAAAAAATCTTTATTGTTTTTTTCATAAAAGTAATTAAGAGTAGTTTCAGCTGCTTTGCTTTTTATTATTTTAATTTCTGTTTCCTCAGCAATTTTAAAATTAGGGGAAATGTTTAGGCTAAAAAAGTTTTCCTTTACAAGGTTCAAACAGAAGCTATCTATGGTCCCGACTTTAGCGGATTTCAAAAGCATTTGTTGGCGGTAAAGATTGCTGTTTTTTGGGTTTTTTAAAATCATTTCAGATAGCTTAGAAGAAATTCTATTTTTCATTTCTTGTGCTGCCATATTGGTAAAGGTTACAATTAAAAAATCAGTTATATCTATGGGGTTGGTTTCATTTGTTATTGCGTTAAGTACCCGTTGAACAAGTACAGATGTTTTGCCTGATCCTGCAGCAGCAGATACCAAAACTGTGCCGCCTGTGGATTCAATAGCATTTTTTTGGTCTTCTGTCCAGTTACTGTTCATTTTTTGATTCACCGCCTTCATTTGCCATTATTTCAAGTGATTTTTTATTATCGCATTTTGTAGGGATTGGAGTAAACACACCTTTTTCGTAGCAGCAAACAGGAAAATACTCGCACCAATCGCAAGATGTTTTTCCACTATTTTCTACTGGACTTTCCGAAACATCTCCTTTTTTAAGAGTTTCTGCCATGTTTACGATCATTTTTTTAATGTGGCTATATATTTTTTTCATGTCATGTAAATTAGCAAGGGAATTGCTTTTTAGCGCATCACCTTTTATTTTTGCCGGTATAAAAATTCCTTTGCCGTCTTTTTCCATTTTTTTAAGTATATTAATATTGTCCAGTAAGAGTCCGTTCATTTGAAGTTCTTTTTGGCTGTTTATTTTTGCTTTTTCTATTTCTTTTTCGCTTTGATTTAAAGATTCTCCAACAGGCTTTAATGCTTTAAAATATAATACTCCTGCTGGAATGATTTTTCCGTATTTTTTTTCGCCGTTTTTTTGTAGCGCAAAAAGATAGATGAGCATTTGCATATTAATTCCATAAAGCACATCTGAAAGCCTGAATTTTTGAGTTCCTGTTTTGTAGTCAATTACTCGCAGATAGCAACCATCAGGATTATTTAATATATCCACTCTGTCTATTTTACCTTCCACTGTTATTTTTGTTCCGTTTTTCTCAAAAAAAACTAGTGGTTTGATTTTGCCGACGTTTGAAATTTCTAGCTCTAAATCTGAAACGGAAAAAGAAGTTTGCTTAAATTCTTCTTTAAAATGATTTATAAGATAAAATATAGAATTTTTTGTTTTTTCTACTGCGTACAAAAATCTTTGTGATTTGTTTTTGGATGCGCCGAGTTTTGTGTTTAAAAATTCATTTGCAAAAAAGTTTATCTCGTTTTTAATATCTTTGTTGGAAAGTTTAATAAGTTTATTTTCTGGGAATTTTTTTAAAATTTTTTCCAGTATAAAGTGAACTATATTTCCATATGCAAGATTATCGAATTTAGCGGGGATATTTTCTTTTAACCCTAATAAATATTTGCAAAAGTAGCCAAATTTGCACCTGTAAAATTTTTCTATTTGAGAGGCCGAAAGTTTTAAATTTTTTCCTATTAATTTAGCGGCGTTTTGTGCGTTTTCAAAGCAAATAGGTTTGTTTTTAGCTTCTTTTTTAATTAGTAAAACTTTGTCTTTTTCTTTACTTAAAAAATATTTTTCCAGGCACCGTATTACATCTGACGGGCTTTTATGGTGTTGTGCATACCATTCAAATGCCGATTTTTCGCACCATATCATTGTTTCTTCTGAAAAGCTGTTTTTGTTTAGAATTTTTATTTTAGGGAAGGTTTCTGTTATTTCTTTGATTATTTCCGAAGGTAGTTTTTCGCCTGAGTTATTCCACGATATAAAAAGTTTTTCAGTGGCAGAAGTTAATGCTAAATAAGCTAAATATTTTTCTTTTTGTACAAAGTTTTGGGCGTTATTTTTTAGCTCTATGCCAAGCGAAAGAATATGAGAAATTTCCGGTTCGGTGAAAATTTTGGATTCCGATGGAGCTTTTGGAAAATCGCCGTCAGATGCTCCTACGATGAACACAACTTTTGAATCAAAAATTCTCATGCGGTTTACGCACCCGATTTTTACACTATTTGTGCTTTGAGGAATAGATGAAAAATCGGCGAATTCGAGCGAGCATTTGAAAAGATCTTTGTATTTTTTTAAAGGTAAATTTGTGGTTTTGAATGTTATGGCTATTTCGTTTAAAATATCCATTAAAATATCCCATAGCCGTGCGGTTTGTTCGGATAGCTGGATGTTTCCTTCATTAAATAAATCAAGGCAGTACTTTTGCAGGTTTTTTTGTGCATTAACTTCTGTTAAAAATGAATACACAGCTTTGGAAAATTGCATTCCATTTGGATTTTTGATTTTATTTTTTAAATTTATAAGCGGAGTAATAATAGTTTTTCTAAAGTTATTTAATTTTTCTAGTAATTTTTTATCTTCTTCGTCAAATGTTTCTTTAAAGCCTTCTGGATGCATAAAAAAGTCTTGTAGCCAGTCGCTACCTTTTATATTCCAAAGCAAAACATAGTTTTCAATTAAAGAAACTTCTTCTGTGGATAAATTAGTAAGATCAGTTTTTAAATATCTTAAAATATTTTCCGAACTGTAGCCAGATTCTACGCAATCAATTCCTGCCAAAATTAAATTGACAAGGTTTTTATTAAATATTTTTTCATTTGAGTCTAAAAAATATGGAATCTCATATTTTTTAAAAATGCTTTTAAAAATATTTTCGTATGTTTCGGTGTCGCGTGTTATTATCGTAAAATCACTGTAATTATAACCATTTTCGGTTATTAATTTTTGAATAGTTTTTGCAACAAATTCGCATTCTTCAAAAGTGGTGTTGGCACTGTAAATTTGTATATTTTGTGGAGTAGTTTTAAATTTTTGTTTTATTGGAGCGAATAAATTATTTTCTAAAAATATTATATCTTCGGGCATTTTTTTGAATAGAGGAGTATCTATTGTTGTACTATTAAATGTAGTTTTAATATTGTTTTTTTGTGCTATATTTTTTAATGTGTTAATTGTTTTTTGAGTATAATAAAAAAGATTATATTCTGTGTCTTCATTTGGCATTTTAAATGCTATGTATACATCTTTTGCTTGAGTGGTTAAAAGCTCTATTATAGCGGTTTGCTGGGTGGTGAAGTCTATAAATTCGTCTATAAAAACGGTATAATTTTTAAAAATATTTTTTTCTTTTATAATTTTTTCAGCTAAACTTAGTCCATCGAAGGTGTCGTTTAATTTGTTCTTTGTTATAAGTTCGTAATTTTCTTTAATTATTTCTATTTCAGATATCTTTTGCTTTAGCAGATTTTTGTTTGTGAGTTTTTTAATTTTTCCCAGTATTTCGGTAGTTATTTTTTCGGATTTAAATTCCATTAAAGTATTAAGTATTAAAGATGCAACATCAGTATTGCCCACACTTTTTTTGTACAGTTCCAGTTTTGGTTTAGATGTTTGAATTGCTTTGTTAATTAGCATTATCTTTTTAATTTCGCTGATTTGTTTTAGTGGAGGGATTTTTATTATTTGTGAAATAAAATCATAAAGTCTGGAAAAGCTTACAACTTTTACTCTTTTAAAGTTTTTATTGCCTAATTTTTCAAGCAACTTTTTTTCGTTGGCAAAAGAGCTTTGCTCAGGGACCAAAAATATAATATTTTCGTTTTCTGACATAGCTTTATTTGTTAAAATATTTATTAATTTTTCTGATTTTTGAAATCTGTCTAAAATAAAATTAAGCAAAACAAATCACCAGTTAAAATGTTAATTGATATTACTGAAAATGTCAATTTTGCATGAAACCATTAATTTTTTGTCTAAATTAGATTGTCGCGCAAAAATTGCATAGTGTAAAAGAAAAATAGGCTTGGAATATTTATGCAAAATAAAGAATATTTTTGTTAAAGTTTATTGAATTTTTTATGATATTTTTTATAAATAACCCCTTTTAATTTTCATTTTGGTGTGATATAATAAAAATGTAAAATAATTAAATTTCAGGAGGTATGTTTTTAATGACAAAACTACTAATGTCTCTTTGCAAAGTGGTATTTGGCGAATTTGAAGAAAAGGAGTTCAAAAAGTTTTTAAGACTAGGTTCCGTGCTTTTAATGATAATCGGAATTTACTGGACTATGAGACCTCTTAAAGACTCTTTGTTCATACAGTTAGCTGGTGGGGAAAATATTCCGTGGGCTAAAACTGTTTCGTTAATTCTAATGATACCCACTGTTGCTTTTTACACTAAGCTTTTGGATATGTTTCCAAAAATCAAACTTTTGGGTAAATTGCCGTCTCTTATTTATGGAAGCGTGATACTTGTTTATGCAGCTTTTATTTGGGCTTTCCAGAGTGAAATGATTGCACCAAGCTTTTTAACAGTTGCTCTTGGTTATTTTTGGTATTTCTTTATTGAAAGTTTCGGCTCATTAATTGTAGCACTTTTCTGGGCTTTCTTGGCTGAAATTACAAATGTTGAGGCTTCAAAAAAAGGTTTCCCATTAATTTACGCATTGGCTCAATTTGGCGGAATAACTTTCCCTTATATTTTAATTCAATTGCCTGTAAACGTTTTTCATGTTAAAACTAGTGCTGTTTCAATGTTATTAATAGTGGTCATGCTATTTTTAATAAACCCTTTGGTAAAATATGTTGCAAGAAAAACACCAAAAGAAGAATTATCAGCACAAAGTATTGAAGAAAAACCGAAAGAAACGAAAAAGAAAAAAACAGGTTTTATGGAAGGTTTAAAACTTTTATTTACAACTCCATATTTAGCAGGTATCTTCTTTTCATTAGCATTCTTTGAAATTTTAACTACTATTTTTGACTTTAATTTCAAGTATGAAGCAGGTCAAGTTTATAGTGGAACAGCTCTTGCCAGTTATCTTGCTACATATAGTTCTGTTGTTAATACTGTTTCGTTTATTTTCTTAATTTTAGGTATAAATAAAATTTCAAAACGTTTTGGTATTACAATTTCTTTGGCTATTGTTCCTATTTTCTTTGGCTTAGCAATTTTAGGATTTTTAACTATACAAAGTCTTAATTTCTTATTTTGGCTTATGGTATGTTCCAAAGCTATTAACTACGCTCTTAATGGGCCATCACTTAAACAACTTTATGTTCCAACAAGTCCGGAAGCAAAATCTAAAGCTCAGGCATGGATTGAAACTTTTGGTTCCAGAGTTTCAAAAGAAGGTGGTTCAGGTTTGAATCTTCTTCCATAAGTTATTGGAAGAGCAAGTTACAAATTACTTAGTGGTGGTTTAGGAATTGTTTTTGTTGCTGCATGGCTTGGTATATCAATCTACTTAGGTAGAACTTACAAAAAAGCAGTTAACTCAAACACTAACGTTTGCTAATAATAAAAACTGAATTTTCGTAAATTAAAAGGTTCGTTTACAACGGGCCTTTTTTATAAAAATAAAGGAATTTAATAATGAAATTTAGAAAATTATTTTTTAATAAATGGGTTATTATTTTAGCTTTTTTGCTAATTTTAATTGCTTTTTTAATTTTTAAATATGGCCTCTGTTTTACGAAACAATCTTATAAAAATGAAGACTTCGGGATAACATCAGTAGTAAGCCCAGTTGATTTTAATGGTAACGGTATTGATGATTATACAGATATATTGAACGGGGCTAAACTAGAAGTAAAGAATCATCCAAAATATGATGGAAAATATTATGAAGGGGGTTATCCTCCCGACAATATTGGGGTGTGCTCTGATATAATATGGCGAGCTTTTCGTAATGCTGGATATTGTTTACGAGATATGGTAAATAAAGATATTAATTTAAATCCAAAATTATATTCGCATATTGAAAAACCAGACAAAAACATAGATTTTCGAAGGGTTAAAAATTTAAAAATATTTTTTGAAAATCATGCAGTAAAACTTACTAATGATCCTTATGATATATCGCAGTGGCAAGCTGGAGATATAGTAATATACAATGATAATCATATAGCTATTGTTTCGGATAAACGAAACGACCAGGGCCTTGCGTATATAATACATCATTATGGCTTGTTACAAGTAGATTTAGAAGAAGATTCATTGGCTAACCCAGAAATTACTGGGCATTATAGGTTTGATGCTAGTTTAATAAAATCTGATTTTTTGATAAAGTGGAATTAAGTATAATATTTAATGATAACTAAAAAATAAGAAAGCCCGTTAAATAACGGACTTTTTGTTTTATCGTAGATAAAACTCGTTTTTCTATATTTCATCTATTTAAGGGTTGTATTTTTCAATATATTCTGCTAAAAATGTTTCATCAGGATTTTCTTTGTTTAAAGACCTTGTAGAGTTTGTGTTTCGTAATTCTATAGTCTCATCTAGAGATACCCCATCTCTTTTCAAAAATACCCTCTCGGTATTTTACTTGTTTATAGACATGGCTGTATTTTGCTAAGTATTTTGCTAAAAATGCTTCATCAGGATCGTCTTTGTTGAAATGCCTTGTAGATCTTGTGTTTAGTAATTCCATAGCTTCATTTAGAGCAATGGGCCTCCCGTCTATTTGCCAAAATACTCCATCGGGATTTTCTTCGGTAGGCGCGCCTGTTTGCATAAATAATCCGTCTATGCCCCTTACGTTTTCTATAGCGCGTTGTCCTCCGGCAACGTCATTAAGTGCTTTGTTTTTTAGTTTTTTGCTCATGATTAAAACACCCTTTCTAATCTAATATTTTATAGAATTTTTAAAAATTCTATAAAATATATAGTATATATGTAAATATAAATCAATGTTCAAATACGTAGAAAATTAAACACTATTTTTGCAAAATGTGCACAAGGCGGTCGGAATAG
>JAFRKM010000105.1 GCA_017431755.1 Clostridia bacterium | reverse complement strand
GCAGTAGTAAGAGCACAACGAGGAGTCAAAATTCTCTCTATAACAGGGTCATTTGAAAGGTTTAAATACATTACAACTCTTTCGCTAACGCCCGATTCATCAAATTTTTGCTTAAAATATTCCGCAACATCATTTTTAACGCCCATCGCAGCAAAAACTATTGCTAAATTACTTTCTTCGTCACCGGAAAGCTGAGCCTGACGAGCTATCTGCACGGCAAGTTCATTATGTTTCATACCGGAACTTGAAAAAATAGGTAACTTTTGCCCTCTAATTAGTGTAGAAAGCGTATCAATCGCTGAAATACCTGTATTTATATAATTTTTGGGATAAACCCTTGCAATGGGATTAATTGGTGTACCATTAATATTCATTTTTTTGTGCGGAAATACTTTTCCCAGATTATCAAGGGGCTCTCCTGAACCATTAAACACACGACCTAAAATTTCAGGCGATAAGGATATTTCCATGGGTTTGCCCTTTAACTTAACCTGCGTATTTGAAAGCGATATTGACTGTGTACCTTCAAAAACCTGAACTACTACTTTATCGCCATCAATTTGAACAATTCTTCCTTTACGGTACGTCCCGTTATCCAGTTTTATATCAACTACTTCTTCATAAGAGGCATTTTCAACACCCTCTAAAACTATCAGAGAACCACTTATTTCTTTAAGCCCCACATAGTTAAGTACCATTTTATTTTCACCTCTACTTTCCTACACTTTTTCATTAATTATTTTATCAAAAATTTTATCGATTTCATTTTTGTAATCATCAAGCATTTCAAGCTTATCATTTGGAACATCATATTTAATTCTTGTAAGTTTATCAAAAATTCCCGTCTCTATTACCTTTGAAATCGGTATAGATGCACTAATAAGTTGCCGTACACGCTTATTTAAATAAATTATTACTTTCATCATCTTTTTTTGCTTTTTAAGCGGTACAAAAGTGTCGTCTTTATGGAATGCATTTTGTTGCAAAAATCCCACTCTTATAACCTTTGCAATTTCAATAATAAGCTTTTGGTCATCCGGCAAAACATCCGCACCAACAAGTTTTACTATTTCCATTAGTTTATCTTCATCACTTAAAATAGACGCTATTTTTCTGCGGTATTTTATAAATGATTCCCCATAATTTTTAGCATACCATGGGTCTAAATCTACAAAATACTCACTATAACTATTTATCCAGTTAATTGCAGGATAGTGCCTTGCATATGCCAAAGATTTATCCAACGCCCAAAAACACCTTACAAAACGCTTGGTATTCTGCGTTACGGGTTCCGAAAAATCCGAACCTTGCGGCGAAACCGCTCCGATAATACTTACGGAGCCTTCTCCGCCACCTAGAGTTTTCACTCTACCGGCTCTTTCATAAAATTCCGAAAGCCTAGACGGCAAATATGGTGGAAATCCTTCTTCTGCAGGCATTTCCTCAAGCCTACCAGAAATTTCCCTGAGAGCTTCCGCCCATCTGGAAGTAGAATCAGCCATTATCGCAACATCGTAACCCATATCGCGGTAATATTCCGCCAAAGTTATTCCTGTATAAATTGATGCTTCTCTGGCCGCCACAGGCATATTTGAAGTGTTGGCAATCAAAACCGTTCTTTCTGTCATTGGTTTGTTGGATTTCGGGTCAATAAGTTTAGAAAATTCGTCCACAACCTGGCTCATTTCATTTCCACGTTCTCCGCAACCAACATAAACTATTATGTCTGCGTCACACCATTTAGCCAGCTGATGCTGTGTCATCGTTTTTCCTGTACCAAATCCACCCGGCACAGCCGCAGCGCCGCCTTTAGCAATCGGGAAAAGCGTATCTATTATTCTTTGCCCAGTTATAAGTGGAATATTAGCTGGAAGTCTTTCTTTCATTGGGCGAGGAAAACGAATTGGCCAATACTGACAAAGTGTTAATTCGTGAATATTATCTTTTTTATCTTTTATTTTTAGTATCACATCATTTACTTTATACTTGCCATCTTTTTTTACTTCCATAACTTCGCCCTGAATATTTGGCGGAACCATACATTTATGCGTTATTATTGAAGTTTCAGGGCATGACGCATACACTGTGCCCGGCTCCAAAAAATCTCCTTTTTTTACGTGAATCTTTGTATCCCAAAGCTTTTCCAAATCAAGCGAAGGAACACTACATCCCCTACCAATAAAAGAACCGCTTTGTTCCTCTATTGCCTTCAAAGGACGTTCAATTCCGTCAAAAATATTATCAAGTATTCCCGGACCAAGGCATGCTTGCATCGGCCCTTTTGTACCCACAACAGGTTCTCCCGGACGCAATCCGGTAGTTTCTTCGTAAACCTGAATGGTTGTATATTCATCTGTAACTCCTATTACTTCGCCTATTAATTTTTCATTACCAACATAAACCATTTCCATCATAGAAAATGATTTTGTCTTTTTTACGGTTACAACCGGCCCGTTTATTCCATAAATAACATCATTTTTTTCCATAAGCTAAAGAGCGCAAGGAAGCTTTTTACTACCGGCGCTTACCCTCCTGCCTTTATAATATTTTTAAAATCACACAAGAAGAACACCAAAATTCTCGGCTGCCCAATCTTTTTGTTCATTTAATTTTGCGTCAAGTGTTTCATCGGCAATTAATCCCCTGACTTCACTAAAACCTTTTATTCCACCGATTTCAATATCATCTGCGCTAATAACTTCACATTTTTTACCAAATGCTTTTTTTATTTCTTTTTCGTGTTTTAAATCTTCTTTTTTTACAAACAGTTTAACATCGTCAAAACTATTTAGCGCTTTGGCTATCTTACCAGCGTATTCTTTTAAAGAGTCTAGATATTTTTCTGATTTTGTATAGTCAAGAAGCTTTTCTTTGCACTCAAAAAACATCTCTTTTATTATATCACGCCTTCTAATGGACACTTTTTTTCTTTCTTCAATTTCCTTATGAGAAACCTCTATAAGAATTTTGTTTTTCATAGCCATAAGCTCTCTTTGAATCATTGTGTTAACATCTTCCACAATTTCGGTTTCTGCTTTTTTGAGTTCTTTTTCTTCTATTTTTTCAAGTTCATCTGTTATTTTCTTGCGGCGTTTTTTTGCATACTTATCTATAGCATTTAAAAAATTGCTTGATTTAAAACTTTTATGCACATTATCGCCTCCCATACATTATATTTAAATTTTAAGACCTATTGCATCACGAATATACTTAGTGATTGAATCTTTTTTGCTACCAGATGAATTTCCATCTGGAATTTCTACAATAAGCGGCCGTTTTGATGTGCTCTTTAAATCATATATAAATTCAGAGCACATACTAACCAATTTTTCTGTAATAAGCACTATTGCCACATCTTCTGTTTTTATGGCATTGTTTACTGCTTTTTTTACTTCTTCTGGCGTTTTGGCCATAACCCCTGTAATTCCCGCAAGGCGCATTCCTACAAGCGTATCAGTGTTATCGCTAATGAGTCTAAACCTCATAACAATCATGCTCCTCAAACAACAAGTTGATCAAGTTTAGAAAATAGTATCAATATGGAAATCAAAAGTCCATAAAGTGCAATACCTTCACCAAGAACAACCAAGATGAGTGATTTACCAAAAGCTTTAGGATTTTCAGAAGTTGCTGCTATTGCTGCTGGTGCAGAAGCTGCAACTGCAATTCCGCCACCGATTCCGGAAAGGCCTGTAACAAGTGCTGCTGCAACAAGACCGAGCCCAAATGCCATAGCCTTTGAAGAAGAAGCTTCTTGTGAAGAATTTTGAGTAGATTGTGCACTTGTGGTGATTTCTGTACTATTTTGATTTGTTTCTGCTGCAAGAACAGGTTTTGCTGCAAAGAACAAACTTAATCCCATAATTACCAATGCACTACAAATTTGACATACTACTGCCTTTTTTCTGCTAACTCCTTTTTTTACCGCTTTTACGGCAATCCAAGCACTTAAAATAATTAAAGCTGATGGAATAATAAAAAATAAAACTGACATAATAAATACCTCCAAATTAAATTAAATAATTATATAATAAAAAATTTTAAAAATTTTTAAACCAAATTATCTTCTGCCTTTATAGGTGTAAACGGCCTTCCTTGACCTTCAAAGAATTTACTAAACATCTCGTAAAATTCCAGCCTTACAACCTGTATTCCGGCCACCAAAGCTTCTAAAGCTGTTACAAAAAGGTTTCCTATAACTACCGCTATAATATATCCCACTCCCGAAGTCATATTGGCAATTGTGAACACAACCATCATCATTCCCGCGTGAACCCAAATAAATGCACCCACTCTTAAAAACGACATCGTATTCGTAACATAGCTAAGAACAATTTCAAAAAGTTCAAAAAAGCTTTGCGATAAATAATCGCCCCAGCTTTCTGGAAGCCAATTTTTTTCTCTGTTTACAAGTTTAATTAAAATCTCGCTAAACATAAGAAGTACAAGCGGAACTATTATTAAAAAAATCATATAAAACTTATTAACTATTCCCGTATGCAGCGCTACCATGTCCACAATCATAAACAAAAGCGCCGAATAAAACGTTAAACCACATAGCCCTTTGGAACCAAAAATCGCTTCACCATAATTTTTTCGTTTGATAAGCACATATACACCAAGTATCATTGAAACTATCAAAAGCAAAACGCCTAATCCAACTGCAGAATAAATAATCGTATTTGTACTCGATGCAGCCATAACTTCAATCGGTTTTTCTTTGAGACCAAAAACATTCTTGTAAAACGGGTCCAGTACATGTTCAAATCCAAACACCGAACCAAAAAGCGTTCCGAAAATCGAAGACGAAAATCCACAAATAATTAACATTTTTCCAAGCTTCATGTCTTTTAATTTCCACATTAAAAATCCTACTATCGAAACAAGCAACCCTTGGCCTAAATCCGCAAACATTATTCCAAAAAGTACGGTATATGTTATGGCCACAAATGCCGTTGGATCCATTTCACCGTAAGAAGGCGTTCCGTAAGTATCCACTAAAAACTCAAAAGGTCTAAATATTTTTTTGTTTTTCAGTTTTACCGGTGGCTGATGGTTTAAAATATTCTCTCCTTTTTCAGTT
>JAFRKM010000104.1 GCA_017431755.1 Clostridia bacterium | reverse complement strand
AGACTATGAATCAGTTTGTGAGTATTTAAAAAATAATGGTTATAATTTTCTTTCTTCCGAAAGTGGTATGGTGCCGGATAATTATGTTTCTCTTTCTGAGGAAGAAGCGGCGAAAGTAAGTAATTTAATTGATGTTTTAGAAGAAGACGAAGATATTCAAAATGTTTGGCATAATTTAAAATAAAAAGCAGGTGAAAATTTTTGAAGTACCTTGTTTTAGATGGAAATAGCATACTTAACAGAGCATTTTACGGAATAAAAATGCTTTCAAATAAAAAAGGGCAAATGACCAATGGAATATATGGTTTTTTGTCCACTTTGCAAAAGCTTTTAAATGAAGTAAATCCCAATGCTGTGGTGGTAGCTTTTGATTTGAGAGAGCCTACTTTTCGTCACAAAATGTACAGTGGATATAAAGCAACTCGAAAAGGTATGCCCGAAGAGCTTGCAAGCCAAATGCCTATTTTAAAAGAGCTTTTAAGTGCTATGGGGTATGCTTTGGTGACTTGTAGCGGTTATGAAGCTGATGACATACTTGGAACATTTGCGAAATACTGCGAAGATAAAGGTTATGAGTGTGTGCTTGCAACAGGTGATCGCGATAGTCTACAGCTTGTATCAAAAAATGTTACTGTAAGAATTGCTTCCACAAAGTTTGGTAAAGCTGAGTCTACTTTTTATGATGAAGAAAAAATAAAGGAAGTTTATGGGGTAATCCCCAAAGCTTTAATTGACATAAAAGCCCTTCAAGGTGACAGTTCAGATAATATTCCGGGTGTTAAGGGAGTAGGTGAAAAAACCGCTAAAGAACTGGTTCAAAAATTTGGCGGTATAGACTCAATTTATGAAAAAATTGATTCTTTAGATATAAAAGAATCTTTAAAAAGCAAGCTCAAAAACGATAAAGAAATGGCATATCTTAGCTATAAACTTGGCAAAATAAACAGAAACGTACCAATAAAGATAAAAGATGAAGATTTTGTGCCATCAAAATCTGACGTTACTCACGTGAAACAAATTTTAACTGAGCTGGAATTTTTTTCTTTTATGGAAAAAATGAATTTTAATACTGATTCAAAAAGTGCAAAAAAAGTTAAAGTTTACGAAGCTGACGGTAATTTTGAAAAAGCTTTAAAAAATAGTTTAAAAGAAATTTTTGTACTTCCAGAAACCGAGCAAAACAGTATAAAAAGTGTTTACGCTTTTTTAAACGATGCTATTTATGTTATAAATAAAGAAAATAATAATTTTGAAAAGTATCTTGCTCAAATTTGCGAAAATAAATCCGTAAATAAAGTTACTTACGATCTGAAAAAAATTGTAAAAGCATTGGAAATTTTGAATTTAGATTTAAATTTACCTGTTTTTGATGTTTTACTTGCAGCGTATTTGCTTAGTCCGGATTCAAAAGATTACTTGCTTGAAAAATTGGTTCAGGAATACGGTGTTTTAAAAGCGGATTTACAGTTTGAAAATGGTTTTGTTTTTGATAAAAACAGAGCTCAAGAAGTTTTTTTACTTAGTGAGCTTTGGAAAACAGTTTATAAAAAAATTAAAGAAAATGGGCAGGAAAATTTGCTTTTTAATATAGAACAACCACTTTCAAGGGTTCTTGCTGATATGGAAACAATTGGTTTTGAAGTGGATAAAAAAGGCCTTGAAAATTATGGAGAAGAACTATCTTTGCAGCTTAAAGAAACAGAGGCTGAAATATATAAACTTGCGGGCTGTGAATTTAATATTAATTCGCCAAAACAGCTCGGTACTGTGCTTTTTGAAAAAATGGGTCTTCCGAAAGGCAAAAAAACAAAAAGCGGTTACTCTACGAGCGCCCAGACACTCGAAAAATTAAAAGGTTACCATGAAATTATAGACATGATTTTAGATTATAGAGCGTTTTCAAAACTAAAATCTACCTACGTTGATGGAATTATAAATTTGATAACAGAAAAAGGTCGTGTGCATTCGTCTTTTAATCAGATAGAAACTCGCACGGGGCGGATAAGTTCCACAGAACCGAATTTGCAAAATATTCCTGTAAGGACTGAGAGAGGAAGAAAACTTAGAAAATATTTTAAAGCAAAAGAAGGCTGCGTTCTGGTTGATGCAGACTATTCTCAAATTGAGCTTAGGGTTATGGCGCATATTTCAGGCGACAAAAACATGATAAGCGCATTTAAAAATGGCGACGATATACATGCAATTACTGCATCACAAATTTTTGGTATTCCTGTATCTATGGTTACAAGCGAGATGAGATTTAGGTCAAAAACCGTTAATTTTGGAATTCTTTATGGCATGGGTGCTTTTTCGCTTGCGCAGGATTTAAAAATTAGTAGATACGAAGCGCAAAATTATATAAACAGGTACCTCGAACATTACAGTGGCGTTGACGAATACATGAAAAAAATAATAGAAAAAGCTAAAGAAAAAGGATACGCCGAAACGATATTTAGCAGAAGAAGGTACTTGCCCGAGCTTAACTCCACGAATCATATTTTAAGGGCGTTTGGAGAAAGAGTGGCGCGTAATATGCCAATTCAAGGAAGTGCGGCAGATATAATCAAAATAGCCATGATTAATGTGGATAAAAAATTAAAAGAGCAAAAACTTGAAGCAAAACTGATTTTGCAAGTGCATGACGAACTTATTGTAGAAGCTCCGGAAGTGGAAGCGGAAAAAGTTAAAGAAATTCTAAAAACAGAAATGGAAAACGCCGTAAAATTAAAAATCCCGCTAGAAGTCCATATTGCTGTGGGGAAGACGTGGTTTGATGCCAAAGATTAACATTTCTCCAATGGAAAAAGATGATATTTCAGAAATAGTAAAACTTGAAAGACTATATTTTTCACAGCCTTGGTCAGAAAAAGCTTTTTTAGATGCTTTTGCTGGTGGGAATTCTTACTTTGTAGTCGCTAAAGCTAGGGAAAACTTGGTTGTAGGATACGGTGGTATGTACTTTGTGGGCGGCGAGGGATATATTTATAATATAGCAGTTAAAGAAGATTTTAGGGGTCAAAAAATAGGTCAAAAAATTATAAAAAGCTTAATTAATTATTCTTTGGAAAGAAATTTGGAGTTTTTGTCTTTGGAAGTAAGGAAATCAAATCTTTCTGCAATAAATTTATATAAAAAAATGGGATTTAAAACATTAGGCAAAAGAAAAGATTTTTATAGCTTTCCAAAAGAAGATGCTTTGATTATGACTCTTTTTTTAAAATGAAATTTTATAAAATAAACTTAGAAGGATGTTTAAATGAAAATATTTGCAATAGAATCATCGTGTGACGACACAGCTGTGGCAATAGTTGAGGATGGCAGAAAACTGATTAATCATAAAGTATCCTCTCAGATTAATGATCATAAGGTTTACGGAGGCGTTGTGCCGGAAGTTGCTTCCAGAAAGCACATTGAAAATATTGCTCCGCTTGTGAGCGCTGTGATTAATGAGTCTAACCTTAAATTTACTGATTTAGATGCTATTGCTGTAACTTATGCGCCTGGATTGGTTGGGTCACTCCTTGTTGGAGTAAATTTTGCTAAAGGTTTGGCACTTGGGACAGGATTACCACTGGTGCCAGTTCATCACATAAAAGCGCATATTGCTTCTCTTTATTTGACCAATTCTGATTTAAAACCACCGTTTTTGTGTTTGGTTGTTTCGGGTGGACATTCTCATATTGTAGAAGTTTTGGATTACACTAAATTTAAAGTTATTGGTCGTACTCGTGATGATGCAGCTGGCGAAGCTTTTGATAAAATCGGCAGGCGTTTGGGGTTTGATTATCCGGGCGGAGTGGCGATGGATAAATTTGCAGAAAAAGGTAATCCAGACAGTTTTAAATTGCCTGTGCCGTTAAAAGATGAAGAAGATACATATGATTTTAGTTTTTCAGGTTTAAAAACGGCCATGATGAACATTATAAATGGATTTAACCAAAAAAATGAAAGTTTACCGGTTTATGATTTGTCTGCTACATTTAGAAAATCTGTTGTAAATTGTCTTGTCAGTAACTTTATTCGAGCGGCTAGAGATAAAAACCATAAAATTTTGGCTGTTGCAGGAGGAGTTTCCGCAAATTCTTTGCTTAGGCGGCGGCTGAAAGAAGAAGCTGATTTAAACGGTTTTAAATTTTATATGCCGGAGCTTAGATTTTGTTCGGATAATGCTGCTATGGTGGGTGCGCAAGGGTATTACGAGTTTTTAAGTGGAAAAAGAGCTGCGATGAATTTAAATGCTCGTGCAAATGTAGATTTAGAAGAAGACTAGTTTTTTAGTGGTAAAATAAATTTGATATTAAAATAGACATTAAAACAGCAGTAAAGTCAGCGATTAAAGCGCAAATAACGGTATGACGGCAATTTTTTATTTTAACGCTGCCAAAATATACCGCCAGAGTATAGAAAGTAGTTTCGGTTGATCCCATTATTAAAGAACCGAGTTTTCCCGCATGGCTTTCCGGACCACATGTTTTGAAGATGTTGTCAAGTAGTGCTATTGATCCGCTTCCAGAAACAGGTCTTAAAAGTGCAAGGGGAATTATATCTGGTGGGAAATTAAAAATATTTGCTATTGGCATTATTAAATTTTTAAATAAATCAAGTGCGCCAGAGGATTTTAACATACTTACTGCTATAATTAAGCCTATTAATGATGGCGCAATCGAGAAAGTTGATTTTATTCCTTCTGTGTCGCCTTCTAAAAAAGTCTCAAATGCAGGTACGCGTTTGTATAAACTTGCTGTAAGAATTATAGTAATAGTTATTGGTACTACATAAAATCCAAAGTTGTTCATTATTCTATTTCACCTTTTCCAAAATTTTTGTGGAAATAATTCCTACAGTTAGTGACACTGCCGAAATAATCCATAAGTGAGGTATTATTTCCATTGGATTTGCGCATCCGTGTTTTTGCCTTAGGGTGCAGAGTAGTGTAGGAATTAATTGTAGTGAGGCAGTGTTTATTACTATTAGCATAGCCATGGAATTGGTTGCAGTGGATTTAGAGTCATTATTTTTTTGCAATTTTTTCATAGCTTCTATTCCAAAAGGTGTTGCTGCATTGCCAAGCCCAAGTAAGTTTGCTGTAATGTTCATGCATATTGCTTTTGCGGAAGGACTTCCTGGTGGGCAATCCGGAAAAATGAATTTTATAATAGGTGAAAATAAATTTGATAAATATTCTGTTATTTTAGATTTTTCTGCAATTTTCATTATTCCCGTCCAAAAAGCCATCATTCCCAAAATAGAAATTATCAAAGAAACAGCATCGTTTGCGCCCGATAAAACAGCATTGGAAAGGAAAGAAATATTTCCCGTAAAAATTGCACATATGGTGCTTAATATAATCAAAAAAGCCCAAATATAGTTCATCATAATTTTAGCCCTCGTTTTAAGTGAATTACTTAATTATTATTAATTAGTTGTAGTACTTATTACTAAGCGAAAAAAGTCAATAAAGGTAAAATATTGACAAAAAAATTTTAGAATAGTAAAATTATAAAGTGTTAAACGAGTTTAAAAAAAGGTGGTGAAAGATTTTGAAATCTACAGGCATAGTGAGAAGAGTGGACGATTTAGGTAGAATAGTAATTCCAATGGAAATTCGAAAAATTTTTGATATAGATCCAAGAGATTCACTGGAAATTTTTACAGACGGAAACAATATAGTTCTTAGAAAATATGAACCACAGTGCATTTTTTGTGGGCAAGCAGAAAATGTTAAATTATTTAAAAATCGCAATGTTTGTCAGAAGTGTGCAGAGGAGATTTCAAGATAAAAAAGCCAGGAACTATACATTTCGTAGGATGTATAGTTCTTAATATTTTAAGAAAGAGAATGATTTTAAATTGAAAAAAGTATTACTTGGTATGAGTGGTGGAGTGGATAGCTCTGTTTCAGCATATTTACTTTTAAAACAAGGATATACTGTAGATGGCGTTACATTTAATTTGACGGGAGATTTAGCAAATCAAGCTATACAAGATGCAAAAAGTGTGGCTTTAAAATTAGGTATAAATCATAGTGTTTTAGATATGCAAAAAGAGTTTAATAAAAACATTATCGATTACTTTGTGGGTGAATATAAAAGCGGTAGAACGCCGAATCCTTGCGTTATGTGCAACAAAACAATAAAATTCGGTTTGTTTTTAGATTACGCTTTAAAAAATGGTTATGATTACGTTGCCACGGGCCACTATGCGAATATAGTGTATAACAAGGAAACAGGTCGCTATTTATTAAAAAAGAATAAATCAAATAAAGATCAAAGCTATTTTCTTTATGGTTTAAATCAACATCAGCTTTCGCATGCTTTGTTTCCTCTGGGTAATTATGAAAAATCGGAAATACGAAAAATAGCTAAAGAAATATGTTTACCTGTTTTTGAAAAATCAGAAAGTCAAGATATATGTTTTATTAAGAATATTAGCCATGGTGATTTTATAAAAAAATATACCAAATCTGATTTTAAAAAAGGCAATTTTGTAAATGACGAGGGAAAAATTTTGGGTACGCATAGCGGAATTGTAAACTATACCGTTGGACAAAGAAAAGGACTTGGTGTAGCTTTAGGTAAGCCGGCTTATGTTACAAAAATTGATGCTGAAAATAATAATATAATTTTAGGCGATTTAGATTCAGGTTTTACGCAGGAGATTGTCGCAAAAGATATAAATTTTATTTTGTTTGATAAATTAAATGGCGATGAAGAAGTTTTTGCTAAGATAAGGTATAGATCTAAAGAAGAACCATGTATAATAAGTCCTGTTAATGAAAATAGCGTAAAAGTTAAATTTAAAAATAAAGTAAAATTTCCGGCGCCTGGCCAATCAGTTGTATTTTATCTTGAAGATGGTACAGTTGTTGGCGGTGGGGTAATATGCTGATGATGTAATTTTTGATTGTTATTTATAAATAAAATATAAAAATATAGTAAACCTGCCAACTTTTTATAAATATATAAATATCTATTGATTTTTTGTTTTTTAAGTAATAAAATATTTATTAGCACTTAAGTTTTAGGAGTGCTAATAATTAAAATTTTAAGGAGGCAATTTCAATGGCGGCAATTCAACCTATTTTAGACAAAGTAATAGTAAAGGCTCAAAAAAATGAAAGAGCCACAGGAATGGGCATTATTTTAGCCGGAAGTTCAAAAGAACAGCCTGTAACTGCAAGCGTTATTGCGCGCGGGCCTGGCGGAATGATTGACGGCAGAGAAGTAAAAATGTATGTTAATGAAGGCGATACTGTGCTTATTCCAAAAAATGCTGGTACAGAATTCACTATGAATGGCGTGGAATATGTTATAATTCGCCAAGAAGAAATTCTTGCAATAGTTTCCTAAGCATAAAATAAAATATATTAAAAGGGGTAAAGTAGACTTATGGCAAAAGAAATATCATATGGCGAAGAAGCCAGAAAAGCGCTTCTTTCAGGTATAAATAAACTTGCAGATACTGTAAAAATTACACTTGGACCAAAAGGAAGAAATGTAGTTATTGACAAAAAATTCGGAGCACCGCTTATTACAAATGATGGCGTAACAATTGCAAAAGAAGTGGAGCTTGATGATAACTTTGAAAATATGGGTGCAGGACTCGTTAAAGAAGTGGCAACTAAAACAAACGATATAGCTGGTGACGGTACAACCACAGCAACACTTTTAGCTCAAACACTTATTCGTGAAGGCATGAAAAATGTTGCTGCGGGCGCAAATCCAATGGTACTTAAAAAAGGAATTAATAAAGCTGTTGAAGCAGCAGTTAAAGCAGTTGTAAAAAATTCTAAATCTATAAACGGTACAGAAGATATAAAAAGAGTTGCAACAATTTCCGCTGCAGATGAATTTATCGGTAGCCTAATAGCAGAAGCAATGGACAAAGTAAGTTCCGATGGAGTAATTACAGTTGAAGAATCAAAAACAGCAGAAACATATTCAGAAGTAGTTGAAGGGATGATGTTTGACAGAGGATATGTTTCACCTTATATGGTAACTGATAATGATAAAATGGAAGCTGTTATTGATGATGCTTATATTTTAATTACAGATAAAAAAATAATTAGTATTCAAGAAATTCTTCCGCTTCTCGAGCAAGTTGTAAAATCAGGTAAAAAACTTGTTATTATTGCTGATGATATTGAAGGTGACGCATTAGCAACGCTTATCGTAAATAAACTTCGTGGAACATTTACATGTATTGGTGTAAAAGCTCCTGGATTTGGCGACAGAAGAAAAGAAATGCTCAGAGATATAGCAATTTTAACCGGTGGCGAAGTTATTTCAGAAGAACTTGGGTTAGAGCTTAAAAACACAACTGTTGAACAGCTTGGCCGTGCACATCAAGTAAAAGTTGAAAAAGAACGCACAATAATTGTTGATGGTGCAGGTAAACAAGAAGAAATTAAAGCCAGAGTTTCTCAAATAAGAAATCAAATAGCAGAAACTACATCAGATTTCGATAAAGAAAAACTTCAAGAACGTTTGGCAAAACTTTCTGGAGGAGTGGCAGTTATTAAAGTTGGTGCAGCCACAGAAGTAGAAATGAAAGAAAAGAAACTTCGCATAGAAGACGCTTTGGCAGCCACAAAAGCAGCAGTTGAAGAAGGAATAGTAGCCGGTGGCGGAATCGCACTTGTGAATGCTGTTGGTGATGTAGAAAAAGTGGTTAAAGAGTTCGACGGCGATGAAAGAACAGGTGCAACCATAGTTTTAAGGTCCATAGAAGAACCGCTTAAACAAATTGCCATTAATGCAGGTTTAGAAGGTTCAGTAATACTTCAAAATGTGAAAAGTAAAAATAAAGTAGGTTATGGTTATAACGCTCTTAAAGATGAATATGGCGACATGATTTCATTTGGAATTGTAGACCCAACCAAAGTAACACGTTCGGCTCTTGAAAATGCAGCTTCAGTAGCTAGTATGGTTCTTACTACAGAAGCACTTATTACAGACAAAAAAGAGCCACCGGCTCCGGCAACACCAGGAATGCCTGATGCAGGAATGGGCGGTATGTATTAATAAATATAAAAAACAAAAGCGAGATTTATTTCTCGCTTTTTTCTGTTTGTTCTAATTGTTTTTTTATGTCATCTAGGGTTGTTTTGCTTAAAACAACTTCTATTGCATTATTTATTTTTATAGAATTTTGGCTGTAATAATTTTTGATTATCTTTGGAGGAATACTAACTTTTTCAGGAAGATAAGAAAAAGAATATTTATTAAAATTTTTAAACTTTGAATCTTTTAAATTAATTATTGTCCAGTTTTGTTTGCCATCGAAATGGCCGCTATTAATAGTATCTTGTTCATCTTTTGTAATCCAAAATTCATATTTTTGATTATTAATAGTTAGAAGATTTCTTATAGTAAAGAAATCTTTTTTGCTGGCTGTTTCTGCTTTTACCCATTTTTCGCTTGCAAGACCAAGAGGCTCGTTTTTTTGATTTTTAAAAGTTTTAAAATCTTGTTTTTCTCAGTCTTAAACTTTTTCTCTAGTTTAATTATTTTTTGTTTTATACCCATTTAAATTAACTTATTTTATTTTAGTATATTTTTATAAAAAATGTCAATTAAAAATCCTCCCAAATTATTTTTGGGAGGAAAAATTTATTTTCTTGGTGGTTGAATGTGTAAGTTTATTTTAAAGCAAAGAAGCATTTTTACAGTGTTTTCACGAATTGTTTCAATCATTCTGTCAAACATTTCAAAACCTTCCATACGGTATTCAACAACTGGATCTCTTTGACCGTATGAACGCAGATTTATTCCACGTTTTAACTCTTCCATTGCGTCAATGTGATCCATCCACTGTTCATCAACATTACGCAGTAATGCCATTCTTTCGATCTCACGAACATTGTCACTGCCTAAAACAGATTCGTGTTTGCTGTATATACTGTGGCAACGATCTTTAATAAACTGTACAATTTCTTCATAGGTTACGTTTATTGGATTTTCTTCGTTAAAGTTAAGGTCATTTTCTGTTAGAACCCAACCCATATAATAGTTTCTAAGGCCTTCGATGTTCCAGTTTTTTGTTGAGACGTCTTTTTGTATATAACGTGAAACTACTAGTTCAGCAATTTCATCAAGCATTGTGCTAATTTGTGAACTTATATCTTCTCCGGCAAGAACTTGATCGCGTTGGCCGTAAATAATTTCGCGCTGACGGTTAAGAACGTCGTCGTATTGTAAAATATTTTTACGTATTGCAAAGTTTCTACCTTCGATTTTACGCTGTGCAGATTCAATGGACTTGGTAAGCATCCTGGCTTCAAGCGGACTGTCTTCATCCACATTTAGTTTTTCCATCCAGTTGCGCATACGGTCTCCTCCAAAAAGCCTCATTAAATCATCTTCCAAAGAAAGATAGAAACGGCTTTTCCCTGGGTCGCCTTGTCTGCCGGAACGTCCTCTTAACTGGTTGTCAATTCTTCTGGTTTCATGGCGTTCTGTACCGATTACATAAAGTCCTCCGCAGGCCACAACCTCTTCTGCTTTTCCTTTTAATTCTTTTTTGTATTTATCAAAGAGTTCATTATATTTTTCTCTTGCTTCAAGGATTTTTTTATCTTCAGTTTCAGAAAAACTGTTTGCTTCAGCAATAATTTCATCACTATATCCTATCTTTTTAAGTTCAGATATTGCCATATATTCTGGGTTACCGCCAAGAATAATATCTGTTCCACGTCCAGCCATGTTTGTGGCTATAGTAATAGCGCCTTTTTTACCGGCTTGTGCTATAATTTGTGCTTCTTTTTCATGATATTTTGCATTTAATACTTCGTGTTTAATACCTTTTTCTTTAAGCATATGGCTTAAAATTTCTGATTTTTCAATAGAAACTGTACCGACGAGTACAGGTTGACCTTTTTCATGGCTTTCTATAATATCTTCTATTATAGCTTTGTATTTTGCAAGTTGCGATTTATAAACTACATCCGGTAAATCTTCTCTGATTAGTGGTTTATTTGTTGGAATTTCTACTATGTCGAGCTTATAAATTTCCCTAAATTCTTCTTCTTCTGTTTTTGCGGTACCTGTCATTCCAGAAAGCTTATCATAAAGTCTGAAATAATTCTGGAATGTTATGGAAGCCAGTGTTTTAGATTCTTTTTCAACTTTTAAACCTT
>JAFRKM010000103.1 GCA_017431755.1 Clostridia bacterium | reverse complement strand
TTAATATGATGATAATTACTAATTTTTTTATATTTTCCCAAAAGTTTTTTATATTTATCTTTTTTATCTTGATCTTTTATATTATCTTTTCCTAAATCATCTTCTAGCTTTTTAATATATTTTCGGATCGGACCATAGGTCACATCGAGTTTCTTTTCTTCTGTAAGCTTTTGAACCGCAGTATATACCGACATCTTATTTTCAACCGCATATTCTAAAACTTTAACCGATAAATCCCTCTGTTGTTCTAAATCATTAAATCTACGGCGTTTGCTTGGACGATCCTCTGAGTCGATACTTACTTGGTCAAATTCTGTCTCGGATTCTGTCTCAGTTTCTGTTTTTGATTCTATTTCTGAATTTTCTAAATCCATTGCATACACTGCACTACTCAATGGGCTCACAAAACTTAAAACACCCATTATTAATGCCAATAATTTTATTAATCTTTTCTTTTTCATAATTACTTCTCCTTTTTTTAAAAATATATTGATTTTATTATAACGGTTTTTTATTAATTTGTCAATTTTTTTAAAATAAAATAAAAAGCCTTAAAAAATTAAGGCTTTCTTTTAATTCATTTTTGCATATTTATTTTTTGTGGCAAATCCACCCCGTATATGTCGCTGGGCTTTGTTTATTTCTAGAATTTTTTTAACATCAAAATAAAGTGGTTTATTTATGTACTTTAATCTTTCGCTAACATCTTTATGAACAGTGGATTTTGAAACCCCGAATTCTTTTGCGGCACTTCTTACTGTTGCTTTATACTGTAATATATATTCACCAAGCATAACCGCCCGTTTTTCAAGTTCATCTTTCACATATTACCCCTCCATACAGTTCATATGGAATATTTATATGTAAAAAAATCTTCTATTATGAATAATTTAATACCTAATTTTTATTCCTGCGAAAAACATATTTTTAAATTAATTTTATATAACTCCTTGACTTATAATTTTAAATATGGTAAAATTTTATTACCTCAATATAAGGGGTTTATTTTTTGTACCCTTACGAGGGAGGCTAAAATATTCCGAAATACCGGGAGGTGCCGTAATGAGAGTTAAAGTAACACTAGCCTGCACAAAGTGCAAACAGCGCAACTACGATACGACAAAAAACAAAAAGCATAATCCGGACAGGATTGAAATGAAGAAACATTGTCGTTTCTGCAGGAAACATACTCTGCACAAAGAAACAAAGTAATGAGGAGGCAAAACAATGAAGGAGAAAAAACAAGGTTTATTTTCAAAAATCAAAAATTTTTTTATTGATTGCAAAATCGAACTTAAAAAAATTGTTTGGCCCACCCAAAAAACGGTTTGGAAAAACACCGGAATAGTGCTTGCACTAATTTTTGTAGTTGGTGTTTTTGTCGCTCTTCTTGACACAGGATTTTTGGGGCTTTTACGCATGGTAATGGCAGTTTCAACAAATACAAATTAAAGTCCGGAGGAAATTAAATTATGTCTGAAGAAGCTAAATGGTATGTGGTTCATACTTATTCAGGTTATGAAAATAAAGTAGCCTCAAATCTTGAAAAAACAATTGCAAATCATAACATGAAAAATATGATCCAAGAGGTAAAAATTCCAACAGAAATAGTTACAGAAATAAAAGACGGAAAAGAACACCAAACCGAAAAGAAAATATTTCCAGGATATGTACTTGTAAAAATGATACTAAACAATGAATCATGGTACATAGTACGTAACATAAGGGGATGCACAGGTTTTGTTGGTTCATCCACCAAACCAATTCCACTTTCACCAGAAGAAGTTAAAAAACTGGGAGTGGAAGTTAAATCAGTTAAGCTTTCTTACAAAATTGGTGAATCAGTTAAAATTATTGATGGCCCCCTTGCCAATTTAATAGGCAAAGTGGAAAGCATAGACACCAAAAACAAAACCGTTACAGTTACTGTTTCGATGTTTGGAAGGGAAACCCCAACCGAACTTAATTTGGGTCAAATTGAACCCGCAGTATAATCTAAGAAGATTCTTTTAAAATCAATTTTTAAGTGGGAGAAGCAAAATCTTTTATTGCTTCAAAATTACCACAAAACTTGGAGGTGCAAAAATTGGCTGAAAAAGAAGTCAACGCAATTGTAAAATTACAAATTCCCGCCGGCAAAGCAACCCCGGCACCGCCAGTAGGTTCTGCACTTGGGCCACACGGCATAAACATAATGGCATTTACAAAAGAATTTAACGACCGCACAAAAAATGATATGGGTATGATAATCCCAGTAGTTCTTACAATATATAAGGATCGTTCATTCACATTTGTAACAAAAACACCGCCTGCCGCAGTGCTTATTAAAAAAGCTTGCAAAATAGATAAAGCTTCCGGTGAACCAAACAAAACAAAAGTTGCAAAAATAACTAAAGAACAAGTTAAAGAAATCGCTAATCACAAAATGCCCGACTTAAATGCTGCAAACATAGAAACTGCAATGAAAATGATTGCAGGGACTGCACGAAGCATGGGGATTGAAGTAGTAGATTAATTAAACTGTCCCCACGGTGGGAGGAAAAAATCCGATTTACCACTAATTCAGGAGGAAATTTATGAAACACGGTAAAAAATATAATGAAAGCATAAAATCATACGATCAATCAAATTTTTATGATGCAAAAGAAGCATTAGAAATTTGTACAAAAAATGCAAAAGCAGGTTTTGATGAAACCATTGAAATTCATGTAAGGCTTGGCGTTGATTCAAGACACGCCGACCAACAAGTTAGAGGAGCATTGGTTCTTCCTAATGGAACAGGAAAAAAAGTTAAAGTTCTAGCCATTTGTAAAGGCGACAACGAAAAAATTGCAACCGAAGCAGGTGCGGATTTCGTTGGTGCCGAAGATATGGCAAAGAAAATCCAAACAGAAAACTGGATGGATTTTGATGTTCTCGTAACAACCCCAGACATGATGGGTGTCGTCGGTAGACTTGGTAAGGTTTTAGGGCCAAGAGGTTTAATGCCTAACCCCAAAGCTGGCACAGTTACCACAGACATTGCAAAAGCTATTAAAGAATGTAAAGCAGGTAAAATTGAATATCGTTTAGACAAAACAAACATCATTCACTGCGTAATTGGTAAAGCTTCATTTGGCGCAGAAAAATTAAACGAAAACTTTGAAGCTTTAATGGGTGCAATAGTTAAAGCAAAACCTGAAGCAAGCAAAGGTCAATATATTAAATCTTGTGTAATTTCCAGCACAATGGGACCGGGAATCAAAATTGGTACCGGTAAACTTGAATCAATTTAGTATTTGACACACTTCAAAAACTATGATAAAATAATATTGTTAATTTCCCTAGACAGTAGGTTTCATAAAAAGTTTTTACTTTTCCTACCGAGGAAAGCTTAGTCAAGAATTATATTTTAATTATAAAAATAATTTAAATAATTCATCAGCTTTTCTTTGATTCATCATTTGGGAAGTTGATGAATTTAATTTTATTTACATTTTAATATGGAGGTGAGTTCAAATTGCCAAGCGCTAAAGCATTAGAACAAAAAAAAGCAATAGTCAGTGAACTTTCAGAAAAGTTAAAATCTGCTTGCGCAGGCGTAGTAGTTAGCTACCAAGGTATTAACGTAGACGACGACACAAAACTCAGAAAAGAACTTCGTGAATCCGGCGTGGAATACATGGTAACAAAAAACACTCTTTTAAAAAGAGCTGCTGAAGATGCAAAAATGGAAGAGCTTTCTGATGTATTTAAAGGTTCTACGGCCATAGCAGTATGTAATGACGACTACGTAGCAGCTTCTAAAATCCTTTGTAAATTTGCAAAAGATCACGATTTTTTCAAAATAAAGTCAGGATTTATTGATGAATCAGTTATTGATGCCAAAGAAGTAACAAGACTTGCAAAACTCCCATCAAGAGAAGTTCTTATTGCTCAAGTACTCAGTGGCTTAAATGCTCCTATTGCCGGATTAGTTGGCACACTTAATGGTACAATAACAGGTTTAGTGGCAGCGCTTAACGCCATTGCTCAAAAAAAGCAAAATTCTTAGTTAAAACTTTAAATTAATTAATTAAAAAATTTTTGGAGGTAAACAATAATGTCAAAAAATGTAACAAAATTAATCGAAGATGTAAAAGCATTAACAGTTCTCGAACTCAGCGAACTCGTAAAAGCACTTGAAGAAGAATTTGGAGTATCCGCAGCAGCTCCAGTAGCAGTAGCAGCAGCTCCAGCAGCCGGCGGCGCAGCAGCAGCGGCTGAAGAAAAAACAGAATTTGATGTAATCTTAAAAGCAGCCGGCGAAAACAAAATTAAAGTTGTAAAAGCTGTTAAAGATATCACCGGTCTTGGACTCAAAGAAGCAAAAGCTATCGTTGACGAAGCTCCAAAACCACTAAAAGAAAAAGTTTCTAAAGAAGCTGCTGAAGACATCAAAAAACAATTAACTGATCTTGGCGCTGAAGTAGAAGTAAAATAAATTTAAATCAAATAAAAAAACAAAAGCTTACATGTTCTATTGTAAGCTTTTTTTTAAAAGGAGGAATTAAGTATGTTTTTTAATACACCACCGGATATAAACAATTTTCACGATATTTCAATATCAGAATATTCAAATTCAATATCTGAAACACCTGAATCACCAAAAGAATCACCCGCCCCACTATCCGAACTAACATTAAATAAAACTTATAAGCTTTCCCCTTATTCAATAGATGTGCCCTTAACTCGCGAAAATCTAAAAAAACACAACGAGCTTATGAACAAAGAAAGATTAAAATTTACAGATATAAACAATATAAAAGATAAAAAAATACTTGATGATTTTAACTCACAAATTACTCTTAAACAACTATCTCAGTTTGCCAAATATTTCGTAAATAAAAAAAATTTACCTGAAATTAAAAAAAATAATCTAATATTTATTATATTTATAGAAGTCTTAAATTTAAGAAAGCGTCCGTTTCTATTTAATAAAAAAGAACTAATAAGCACTTGTATTTATATGGACCGCATATATGAAGAATTTAATGATTTTGAACAACTAACAAATTTATATAGAAGCAATCCAGATGAATATATATATTGCCAAAAGTTAACCCTTTATATGGGTCTTTTAAAAGCGGGAAACGTATATAATAAAAAAGATTTTATAAAAAATCATATCAACGGCAATAAAATATACAAAAAAGTCGATGAAGCAATAGGAGACGATATATTCTACGGAGAATATAAATGGTATTCCGAAAATATTTTCAGTTAAAATAAAGTAAGAGCCACCAACTGGTGGCTCTTTTTACTATTAATAATACTACTAATTTTCCTTTAAAGCGGCAATATATTCTTCCAGTTCCGCTTTAATTACAGTTACTCTAGGTCCATAAATTACTTGTATGCTATCACTTTTTTTAATAATTCCTGCGCAACCGCTTTGTTTTAGCATATTTTCATCAATTTTTTCTATGTCAACTAATTTAACTCTAAGCCTTGTGGCACAGCAATCTAAATGCTCTATATTTTCCACGCCACCTAATCCGGCTAATATCATTTCCGGAGTAGTATCTTTACACTTGTTAAAATCTTTTTTAGTATAAAGTTTTGGATCTAATTCATCTTCTTCCCTACCCGGAGTTTGTAAATTGAATTTTACTATTACAAATTTAAACAAGAAGTAGTAAATTACAAAATATACTATTCCAACTGGAATTATATATATCCAATTTGTTTTTTCGTTTCCTGGCAAAACACCGAATAATAAAAGGTCTATTACTCCGCATGAAAATGTTGATCCAACTGCTACATTTAACATGTGTAAAAGCATATGTGAAAGCCCTGCAAACAAGCAATGTATTCCATAAAGCACAGGTGCCACAAATAAAAATGTAAATTCAATTGGTTCTGTAATTCCTGTTAATATTGATGTAAGTGCTGCTGAGAAAAGAAGTCCGCCTACTAATTTTTTCTTAGATGATTTTGCAGTAACATACATTGCAAGTGCTGCACCTGGAAGACCAAAAATCATAAACGGAAATCTACCTTGTAAAAATCTTGCTGCATCAACGCTAAATCTGGTTGTATTTGGTGATGCTAACTGTGCAAAGAAAATATTTTGTGCACCCGTTACATATGCACCGTCTATAAATTGCGAACCACCAAGACCTGTTTGCCAAAATGGTGTATAGAAAACATGATGAAGTCCAAAAGGAACCAAAGCTTTTTCTATAACTCCATATACAAACGTTCCTGCATATTTTGATGCTAAAACTAAGCTACCAAGCGAATACATTCCGCTTTGAACATATGGCCATACAAAAAACATTAAAGCACCAACAAAAATATAAACTATAACCGAAATAATCGGAACAAATCTTATTCCACCAAAAAATGAAAGGACTACTGGTAATTTTATTTTATAAAACCTATTATGAAGTGCCGCAACACCAAGGCCAACTATAATTCCGCCAAAAACACCCATATCAAGTGATTTAATTCCACAAACAGATTTTAAAGAACCTTCTAAAAGTGCGCCCGGAACCAATTTACCTGTTAAAGAAAGTAACGAAGAAATTGTGGAATGCATTGTTAAAAAAGTTATTGCTGCAGAAAGTGCGGCAACCGCTTTTTCTTTATATGCCATACCTATTGCAACACCTATTGCAAAAATTATTGGAAGGTTAGCAAAAACTATATCCCCTGTGTTTTTCATTATTACAAGAACAAAATTTAAAAATGTTCCACTACCTAAAAGCCACTCAAGTTTATAAGATGCTATCATTTTTTCGTTTGAAAATGATGCCCCTATTCCAAGAAGAAGGCCAGCAATCGGCAAAAGCGCAATAGGAAACATAAATGATTGCCCTATTCTTTGAAGTACACTAAAACAACTGTTTTTACTTAAAGTTTTACTAGATAAATTTTTTTCGCTCATAAAAAATCCTCTCTTTCTTTTTATGTATTTTTAAAACTAATTTTTTCTATATGATACTATTTTTGTTTCACCAATTTTAGCATCTCCAAAAATAGTTTTCATATCTTTGAGTTCACCCATATTTGTTATAAGTACCACCGTATGAATCGGGTATCCTTTTTCTTTAATTAATTCTATATTTGCTTTGCCTATCAAATCGCCTGCTTTAATTTTTTGACCAACAGACACAAAGCTTTCAAAACCTTCTCCTTTAAGATTTACAGTATCTACTCCAATATGAATCAAAACATCTATTCCATCTTCAGATCTAATACAAAAAGCGTGTCCTGTTTCAGCAACTTGAATCACCTCTCCATCCACAGGTGAAACCACACTATCTTCTTCCGGAATAATTGCTACACCATCACCTAATATTTTTTCTGAAAAAACTTCGTCGGGAACTTCTGATACAGAAACAACTTTGCCTGTTTGAACTGCCACCAAGGATTTTTCATCCTTTTTTTCTACAAATCCAAACAAAATATCACCCTTCCTTTTTTATTAAAAAATTTTTTTAAAAATTTTATTTTTTACTTTTCCAACATTTGTTTCTAAAACTTTTTTTCTTATTTTAAGAATACACGAGGATGGCATCGAAAGCTCATCTACACCCATTGCAAGGAACGCTTCAGTAAGGGATTCGTCGGAAGCTATTTCTCCACAAATTCCTACCCAAATACCCTGTTTGTGTGCATTATCTATGATTAATTTTATCATTCTTAAAACAGCTTTATGATGTGAATCAAAAAATTGATTTGCCTTACTATTTTGCCTATCTATTGCCAAAGTATACTGAGTTAAATCATTAGTCCCTATGCTAAAAAAATCAACTTCAGACGCTAAAATATCACTAATAAGAGCCGCAGCAGGAGTTTCTACCATAATTCCGATTTCTACATTCTCAGAAAATGGAATGTTTTCTTTTTTTAAATCACGGCGAACTTTAGCCGCTATATCTTTTAAAGCTTTAACTTCTTTTTCTGATATTATCATTGGAAACATAATTGAAATATTGCCATAATTAGAAGCTCTATATATTGCACGAAGCTGAGTAATTAAAATTTCTGGCCTGTCTAAGCAAACTCTTACTCCCCTGTAACCCATTGCAGGGTTTGTTTCCTCGGGAAATTCAAAATATTTCTCACTTTTATCAGACCCTATATCTAAAGTACGAATAACAACCTTATTTCCGCCCATCCTTTCTACTATTTTTTTGTATGTTTCAAACTGCTCTTCTTCATCAGGATAAGAATTTCTGTTTAAATACAAAAACTCACTTCTAAAAAGTCCTATTCCATCGGCATCACTCTTCAAAACCTCGTCCATTTGATGATCATTATTTATGTTAGCATATATATTAACTTTGTATCCATCAAGAGTAATATTTTCCTTGCCTTTTAAATTATCAAGTGCTTCATGTTTTTTGCTATAAAGCTTTTCTTTTTTCTGAAGCATTTTTACCGTATCAGTATCAGGGCTTATATAAACCTTACCTTCACCACTATCAATTGCCACATCCATGCCCTCGTACTCAGGCTTTATATGGTCACCAACACCAACAACCATTGGTATATTTGAAAGTCTAGCCAAAATAGCAGCATGCGAACAATCTGAACCACCAGACAAAACATATCCACTAATTAAATTTTTATCTGCATTTGAAACCTCACTTGGCATTAAGTCATCACTAAAAACTATTGCTTTAGAATCAATTTGTGATTCTTTTTTCTTTTCATCTGTTTCACTTTTAAGATATTTCAAAATACTAAAACAAATGTCCTTCACATCAGCAGCTCTATTTCTCATATATTCGTCTTCTAAATTAAGAAACATTTCATGAAATTTTTTAGATGCTTTATAAACGGCATATTCACAGTTATATTTTTCGTTTTCAATAATACTTAAAATAGACAACTTATAGTCATTATCTTTAATCATCATGTTGTGAACCTCAAAAATTTCAGCATCTGCTTTTCCGCCAATTTCTAAGGTTTTTTTATACATATCTAGATTTTCTTTTATCGCACTATCTAATGCTTTTTCAAGCCTTGATTTTTCCAACTCAAGGTTTTCATAAAAATACTTTGGTATGTTATCAAAAATCTTTTTGTTTATAAAAAGCGTACCAAAAGATATATTTTCTCCTATTCCCTTTCCTTTCAATATAACCATTTTAATAAACTCCTTTGTTATAGACACAAAACAAAATATTCAATTATTCTGATTGGACTACTGGTGTTTCTATTTCTGCCGAATTTTCTATTAAAAACTTTTCAATTGCTTCTTTTGCCTGAGTTTCATCTTCTCCTTCAATTTCAACTTCAACTTTATCACCTTTTTTAATAGATAAACCCATTACAGCAAAAAGGCCTTTTGCGCTAGCACATTTACCGTCTTTTTTCATTACAACAGAAGAATCAAATCCAGAAGCAATTTTAACTAAACTTCCAGCCGGTCTTGCATGCAATCCAGCTTCATCATTAAAATTAAATTCAATTTTTTCCATTTTTAAAACACAAGAAAAATATTATACCCAATTTTTTTTCTTTTCATATTATGATATAAATTTTTCTTTTCCTTTCTACTTT
>JAFRKM010000102.1 GCA_017431755.1 Clostridia bacterium | reverse complement strand
CTTCGTAACTTCGGTTACGATAAGACCCCTTGTAGACTACAAGGTTGATAGGCTGCGTGTGTTAGCATAGTGATATGTTTAGCTTGGCAGTACTAATTGGTCGTTCGTTTCTCCTTTTTGTGTTCATACTTGTCTGCTTATGTTATTCGTTTTTCGCATCCTTTCATATTGTTCATATATTATTGCTTCAACGGTTACTTCCGTTGGGCTCTTTTGTTTTTTCTGAAATTATTATATAATGAAATAAAATATAAATTATAAGTAGGATTAGATTTATGGACGTAAAGTTATTATTTCAGGCTATAATAAAATTTTTATTAGGGTTAATATTTGTATTTTTATTTTTGTTCATTCCAGCAGGTACTTTGAATTATTGGAATGGGTGGCTTTTTATTGGGATTTTATTTGTGCCGATGTTTATTGTTGGAATTATTTTAATGATAATAAATCCTAAATTATTAAAGAAAAGATTAGATATTAATGAAAAACAGTCCGAACAAAAATGGGTTCTGCTATTTAGTGGGTTGATATTTATTTTTGGATTTATATCGGCGGGATTTGATTATAAGTTTAAATGGATGCAGTTGCCTAAAATAGTAGTGATTATTTCAGTAGTTTTGTTTTTAATAGAATATATTTTATATGCTGAAGTTCTAAGGGAGAACGCTTATTTATCCCGCACCATAAAGATTCAGGAAAATCAAAAAGTAATTGATACCGGATTATATGGAATTGTAAGGCATCCTATGTATTCAGTAACAGTTTTATTGTTTTTGACTATGCCTTTAGTTTTAGGTTCATTTATGTCTTTTTTAATATTTTTATTTTATCCATTTATTATTGCTAAAAGAATAAAAGGTGAAGAAGAAATTTTGGAAAGGGAATTGGATGGTTATAAACAGTACAAAGAAAAAGTTAAATATAAATTGATACCGTTTATATGGTAAAATTTTATTTTTTATTGATTTTTCTTTTTTTTAGTGGTATAATATATAAGGTTATTTTTATACCAAATCCTTATCTCTACGCGAGATCATAAGTCCAAAAGGAGGTGCCATGAAGATGGTTAATTACGAATTTGTTTTAGTTGCTTCAGTAAAACTTGGCGAAAAAACCGAAGAATTAATTTCTAAATTTAAAGAATTAATTGAAAAAAATGCTGAACTTAAAGACATGAACAGATGGGGAAAAAGAAAGCTTGCATATTTGATTAACAAAGAGCCTGAAGGCGAATATGTTGTTTTTGATTTTGCTACAAATGATTCAAATTTTCCAAAAGAATTAGATCGTATTTGTCAGATTACTGACGGTGTTTTAAGAACCATAATAGTAAAAAAATCTGCATAGGAGGTTGTATTAATTATGTTAAATGTAGCAGTATTAACAGGTAGATTAGTGGCTGATCCGGAGTTAAGACATACTCCTAACGATATCGCTGTAACAAGTTTTACTATTGCAGTGAATCGTAGATTTTCAAGAAATGCAGAAGAAAGGCAAACGGATTTTATAGATATAGTTGCCTGGAGATCCACCGCAGAATTTGTGTGTAAGTATTTTAAAAAAGGCCAGCTTATTTCTATAGAGGGTTCTATTCAAACACGTTCATATCAAGATAAAGAAGGCAATAAACGTAAAGCTTTTGAAGTTGTTGCAAATAACGTTCATTTTGTTGAATCTAAAAAAGATAATAGTAATGATGATTCAGATTTTGCTGAAAAACAAGATGAAAATTTATCTGGGTATTCAAATGGAAATGACAGCGACTTTGAAACCATAGAATCTGATGATGATTTGCCGTTTTAATTATTTTAAAATTAAAGGAGGAAAATAATTTGGCAGAGAAAACAGAAAAACGCGATAATAGAAATAATCGTAAAATGAGAAGAAAAGTATGTAATTTTTGTGTTGATAAAACATTAGAAAATATTGATTATAAAGATGCTGTAAAATTAAGACGCTTTATTTCTGAAAGAGCTAAAATTTTGCCGCGTAGAGTTACAGGTACATGCGCAAGGCATCAGCGTGAACTCACCACAGCTATTAAACGTGCACGCTATTTAGCTTTACTTCCATATACCAGTGATTAATTAAAAGCCGCCTAATCGGGCGGCTTTTTTATTTTAATTATAGTTTTTTATCAGTTTAATTAATAATTCTTCTACTATAAGTTTTGGGTTTATGGTGGTTGATTTTAATTTTGAGTCGGCATCAATTAGGTATTCTAGAGATTTAATTATATTTTCTAAACGTATATTTTTAGATTTTTGTTCGGCATTTTTTATGCGGAACTCTTTGTTTTTATAGTCAAAAATATTTTTCAAGTTCATAGGATTTTCATTTTTTATCGTATAAATTTTTACTCTGTACAGATCGATGTATTCAGACGATAAAACTGCTACAATTCCGATAGGGTCTTCTTTTTGATCAAATAATTCTTCCAATATATCCAAAGATTTTTTGTAGTTTTTTGAAAATAACGATTTAGGAAGATCGAATATATTTCTTTTTGATTTATATTCGGAGATTATTGAAATGGAGTCTTTGGTTATGACGTTTTCTTTTTCTTTTAAACATATTTTTTCTAGTTCGTTTTTAAGACCTTTTATATCTGTATTTGGGCAGAGCTTGATTATTAATTTTGAATATTCTGATGGTAGTTCTTTGTCGTATTCTTTTTTTGCCCAAAAAATAAGCTGTTTTTCAAGCGGTATATCTTTTGAATCCAGATTAACGTATATTCCTTTTTCAGTGATTGTTTTTTGGATTTTTTTAAATTTAGAAATTTCTTTTTTCCCGTTTGGCGTAGAACTGTTGCAGATTATAAATATGCAATATTCTGGGATATCATTAATTAAATTTGTCAGATTTTGAATATCTTCTTCGTTTAATGCTCCCCATGAAATATTGTTTATAATTACACATTTTTTTTCTGAGTTTATAGGCAGAGTTTCTATTGCAACTTCAATTTGGCTTAAGTTTAAATTATTTTCGCCGCTGAAATATGTTTTGTTAAAGTCGTTTAATTCGTTTTCTTGAAAAAAATTTTTTTCTATAGCGTTTTTGCAATAACTCACTAGGTATTCTTCGCCCGAGAGCATATAAATATTACTTTTTTTCTCTTGGCTTAGATTTTTTTTGAACTCATTAAAATTTATTTCTGGCATATTTTATTTAAACCTCCTAATAAAATATTCATTTTGACGGTTAAAGAATATATTAATATCTCTATGATAAAAAGTTGAGAATATATTTTTGCTGTTTATTTTACATATGTATTTTTCCGCTTCGTTTTTTGAATCTGATACTATTATATCTTTAAATTTAATTTTTTTGTAGTTAGAAGGCAGACCGCAGCATATCATAATATCGCAATTGAGCCATGAATCTGGCATATCTTCGGCGTCTCCACCGTTTGGAAGTATTAAAATGGTTTTTCCTTGATTTTTAATTTTGATATAGGTACTGTTTTTTATTATTTTTGAACTTATTTCGGTGTTATTCCATATTTTTGTTTTTGAATTTTTGGTATAGCAAAGTTTTTTAGTTTTTTCGGGTATAGAAAATTCATCTGTAATATTTTCTTTTGAATATTCCAAATTATTTGGCGCAAGGTTTTTTATTAAATTTTCCATTTCGTTTAAATTTATATCTTCAGACGCTGTAAGATTAATGTAGTTGGCGCTTTCTGTGTAATTCAGTAAATCTTCGTTTATGTAAGATGTGTTTTTTATTGATAAAATTGCTGCTTTTTCACCATTTTTAGAAAGTATCACTTCAATTCCGCTGCCGCAATTTGCAATATGAATTGAGGTTGTATTATAAGTTAGTATCTGGTTGGAAAGTGTTCCAACTAAAAGTATTATCCCTGAGAGTAAAGAAATATACTTAAAAGCTTTTTTGTGATTGTTTAAAAATATGCCAACTGATATAAGCATCATAGTAAAAGATATCCATAAAATTATATATCCATAATCTACTAGTATTAATGCATACGGGATTTTTGCTAATATACTTGTTATATCTAATATGTATTTGCATATTAACCCGCAGGATATAGCTATAGGCTTTATTATAAATAGTAAAGCATTAAAATTTATTACCGTTAACGCATTCATTAATAAGGAAAGTACTAATAAAATTGTTATAGGTAGGATGGTTAAAACACCGGATAATACAAATACAGTGGAAATTTTTTTAAATATTAGTACTGAAATGGGGAAAGTATTAATTGCGCAAGATAGACTGATCGAAGCAGAAGATAGTATATAGTTAGTAAATTTGAAGTTGAACTTAACTATTGATTTTAGTTTAGAAAAAATGGGTTTGTAGAAAACAATTATTCCTAAGGTGGCTAAAAAGCTTAGCCAAAGTGAAATGCTGTAAGCGTAGTGCGGAAAAATAGCGCAGGTTAATCCGACCCCTATGCCAAGAGAATTTAGTGGGTCGGCATCTTTTTTTACTGCTCTGGATAAATAAAAAATTATCATCATTATACCGGCTCTTAGTACAGACGGAGTAAAACATGTTATTGCCATAAAAAATGCCACAGCTGCAGAAGCTAAAAAGCAAGCGTGAGGTATTTTTAGTTTTAATTTTAAAAAGATCAAAAATATAAATGAGCTTATAATTGATAAATGGATTCCCGAAACAGTTAGCAAATGATAAATGCCTGTAATTTCAAAATTTTTCTTAATTTCTGGGGGTACTTCATTTTTTTCACCGAGCAAAATTCCGTTTATCATTGCAGCATAGTCATTCGGTAAGTTCTTTTTGGTGGCAGAAATTAGATTGTTTCTTGTTTTTAAAATATTATGCCAAAGTGGGGGATTTGTGCATTTTTGAATTTTAATTTCTTTGTATTCATAAACCTTACCCATAAGGGGGATGTTTTTTGATTTGTTGTAAATTTTAGATTCTATATCAGTATTAAATGGTTTATAAAGATAAGCTTGAAATGTGATTTTGTCGTATACGTCACCTTCAAGCATTTTATTTGAATGTACTAAGATTTTAAGATTATTTACATTTTCTTCGCTGATTTTTTCTGTTTTTATGGTGTAATAATATTTATTTCTTTTTTTATATGGTTGTTCGGAAATTATGCCTTCAATTGTCGTTTCACAGGAGTCAAATTTTTCCACTTGTGGAGTATTATTTAAATTTAAAAAATATACTAAAGACGCAGTAAAACATACTGCAAACAAAATAGGAATTGCTTTAAAATTTCTTGTTTTTGGAAATACTATGGAAATTAAAAAAAGCGTGCCAAAAGTAACAACCAAATAAAAAATGAAGTTGTTTGGTATGAATATTAGAAAAAGCAAAACTATAAAATATGAAAATCCTATAAGTGCAAAAGGGCGCTGCATTGTTACCTTCCTTTAAAATTTTATTTAATTTAATTATACCGTAAGCATGGCGGCAGTGTCCAATAAATAAAAAAACGAGCAGTAAAGCTCGTTTTCAGGTTTTAAAAATTATTAGCCGGGAGGCCAACTAAGTTTTCTTCCTCCAAGAATATGAAAATGAATGTGGTTTACCGTTTGACCGCCATCTATGCCGCAGTTATTTACGATTCTAAACCCGTTTTTAAGGCCTAATTTTTTAGTGATTTCTGCAATTTTTATAAATATATAAGAAATAATATCGTTGTTTTCAGAGTTTATTTTTTCTGCTGATTCTATGTGCTTTTTAGGGATAACTAAAAAATGAATTGGCGCTTCGGGATTTATATCATTGAATATTAAAATTTTATCATCTTCATAAATTATTTTAGAGGGTATTTCTTTGTTAATTATTTTGCAAAATATGCAGTCCATAAATTTAAAAAAACTTCCTTTCTAAAAATATTTGTTTGTAAATAATACAGCTGACTAATGAATATTATTTATATAGTATATGCTACAAAAAAACATTTTATATTATTATTTTAAATTTGTCAATTATCGAAAAAAATAAAATATTAAAATTTTAGGTAGACTATTGATGTTTTTAGTATTATATAGTATTATAATTATTGTAAAATGTTGATAAGATAGAGGTCTATTAAAGTAAATATTAATTTTAGGAAGTGTGATTTTTATGGAAAATTGTACTAGCTTAGCTAAGCCTAAAGGTTTTATGAAGGGTTTTAAAGATGGTATGCCAATTGCGCTTGGATATATACCAATTACAATAGCTTGTGCTATAATGGCTATTAAAGCAGGGCTAAGTATAGGTGTTTCAGAACTTTTGGGTTCTGCGCTTTATACAAGTACAGGCCAAAAAGCGGCGATAGATTTATTAAAAGGTGGAGAAACATCAATAATAATGTATATGATTACATTATTTGTAATAAACTGTAGGTATGTGCTGTTTTCAATATCCATAGCCCAAAGATTTGAAAAAGACATGAAACCCTGGCAAAAAATTCTTTTTGGGATTTTAAATACTGATGAAATATTTGGTTTTGCAATGAAAGAAAAAGGTGCACTTAGCCCTTCTTATTTAATTGGTCTTGGGACGTCGCCATACATAGGCTTTTTTATTGGTACAACAATTGGTTCTCTTGTAACAGATTTATTACCGGTTTCTGTAAGTTCAGCGCTGGGAATTATATTATTTGCAATGTTTATTGCAATAATTGTACCTGCCGCAAAAGAATCTAAATCGATTAGATTTGTTGTTTTTATAGCATTAGTTTTAAGTGTGGTTATGGAATGTATTCCGGCAATAAAAGCGTATTTAGATGCATCTTGGATAATTATTATTTGTGCCATTGTAAGTTCATTAGTTGGTGCATGGTTATTCCCGATTAAAGAAGAAGGGGAGGATATAGTATTATGATGAGCGAACAAAATTTTATATACGCAATTCTTGCAATGTGTGGTGTAATGATTGCAGTAAAGGTGATTCCAATACTATTTTGCAAAGGAAAAATAAAAAATAATTTTATAAAATCATTTTTAGAGTATGTTCCTTTTGCGGTTTTAACTTCCATGATAATACCGGAAATTTTTCATTCTACAAGCAGCGTTATTTCAGCGACCATAGGTTTTATAGCGGCAATTATTTTAGCGTATGTAGGTCAAAGTCTTGTGGTGGTTGCTTTGTCGACCACATTGATAGTTTTTATAGCTGAGCAAATAATGCAGTGGTTTAGATAAAAAACAAAATAAATACAACCCCCACCCGCTTTTTAGCGGGCGGGGCATAATTTTTTATATAGAGCTTATAGAGTCGGTTGTACCATTTGACTTTATTAGCGCATTAAGATAGATGAATACTTTTTGAACGGTTGCTTGAAATAGATTAAAATCTTTTCGGCTAAGGGTTAGGCCATATTGTCCGCGTAACAATTCCCCAGTTCTTGAAAGGTATTTTTTTTCAAAGGTTTTATTTTCTTGTATTGATGCCTTTATGGCGTCGTTATTAAACTTTCGACATAATGTTATAAGTTCGTTAGCGCGTGATGTACCGTTTGCTGCTTTTGTTAGTTGGTCTAATTTTTGTTTAAAAGCTGCAACGAAATCATTAGGATAAAGGATGTTGTTAATAAATCTTTTTAATTGTTTATCTGCAAGGTCTAAAGGGGTTTTTTTAGCGTTATTTTTACCGTTAACTATTTTTTCTATGTCATCATCGCTCATAGCATTAAAAAGATCTGTAATAGTTTGGTTAATGTTTTTTAGTGGAACTAATAAGTGCAAAAAGTTATTACCTTTAGCATCTATTTCCAAAAGATCAGCTTTAGGAATAAGCATTAATATAATATTGCGGTCTATATTTTTATTCTTAAGAGCATATAATAACGGTGAAGGTTTAATGGGGTTGTCTAACTTTGGCAAACTTAAAAATTCTGACAGATATTCAGGATTATTAAAGTCTATAGCGATTTGTATCGGAATAAATTTACTGTTAGTTTTATTAGGGTTAAATCCGAGATCTATTAAAGTTTCTAATAACGGTGTACTTTTTTTATGTTTTACTGCGAGAGAGAATAGATCATAGTCATCTTGACCCAATAAATTTGGCAGTAATTGTTTGTAATCTTCAGGAATGTTTTGGAGCAATGTGGTTAAAATTTCATCTTTTATGTTGTTTTTAATTGCCCAGTGAAAAACAGATTCTTCGTTATATGCACCGTTATGCAAAGTAAGCCCTGATTCGAAAAGTGCGTCTAATGTTGATAATATAGCATCATTAATTAAAGAAGGATGCTTTAATATATAAAACGTGGCCGTTTCTTTATCAGGAAGCAGATAAGCTTTTTCTTTTATAAGCGATCTAATTAGTGCAACATCCTTTTGTTCTAATGCGATTTGTAAAGGTGTAATTTTTGTGTTTGGAAATTTTTTGTTTAAAATGTCGTTGTGGTCTTTTATAAATTTTTCTTTGGTACCGTGATTTTTGGCGTATTCAAATGCCTTAAAAAATGCCTCGGGGGTAGATACATCATCTACAATATTAAAATCCTCCAATATTTTTGAATTTTTTTTGAATTCTGGGGGCGTTTTTTCTGTTAAAAAAGGAATTAAATTTTGAATATGGCCTAACTTCTCTTTTGATAAGTTTGTTAAGAGCCTTTTTGGAGTGTCACGTAATTGTGTGCGTTTATTAATATCTTGATCTGCGGGAATAATATTTGGATCTATATCAAGGAAACTGGAGCAGTCCATAATATCATCTTTAAAGAATTTTAGTTCTCTACTATTTGCTATGGTAGGAAAACTGGAATCATCTGGTGACTTAAAGAATAATTTAAAAAACATGTTTAGTTGTTCGCTGCTTGATTTAGCTTTTTTGCCGATTTTTTTGATTTCTGAATGTTGATGTTGTTTACAGTAATTATAGAAAGTTATAATTACAAGGAGTTTTTCATAATCTGTCGCACTACTCCATTTTTTACACGTGAAGATTTCTTTAATAAAATCTGGGTCGTTGTTTATTCCTGATTTTATAATGTTTTTAAATGGTTCGCGAACTTCATTTAAAATACCTGCTATGTTTTGCATAGTGATTTTTGCCATAAATTGCACTTCCTTTTAATTAAGTATATTTTAACTAAGTCTACTAAACGGCAAACTTGATTAATATGTATTATATATAATAAATATGTATGAATGTCAAGTAGAAATTTATAAAATAACAAAACCCCACCTGTTTTTCAGCAGGCGGGGCGTATTTTTCTAATGGGAAGAGCGATTTAAATGGATCGTAGCTAGGTATTGTTCGTATTTTGT
>JAFRKM010000101.1 GCA_017431755.1 Clostridia bacterium | reverse complement strand
GTAAACAAGCTGTAGAAAGATTTCTTTCATTGCGTCGTTTATTGCGTCGCAGACTAAATCTGTATTAAGGCACTCCAAAAGAGTTTTTCCAGGTAGAATTTCTCCTGCCATTGCGGCCGAATGAGTCATTCCGCTGCAGCCTATTGTTTCAACAAGCGCTTCTTCTACAATTCCGTTTTTAACGTTTAAAGTTAGTTTGCAAGCGCCTTGCTGCGGAGCGCATTTTCCAACGCCATGCGAAAGCCCTGAAATATCATTTATGTTTAAGGCTTTTTTCCAGTTTCCTTCTTCGGGAATTGGTGATGGTCCGTGGTGAGGGCATGAATTAATTTTGCACATATTGTTGATTTCTTGAGAACAATTCAAAATTTATCACTCCTAAAAACTATTTTTTGTATTTATACTAAATTTAAGTTTGCTTTTTAAAGGTTTTACTCCTATGGCGCAGCAGCCTAAACTTTTAACGCGTTGCCACCCAGGAAAGCTTTGGTATATTTTCAGTGCTTCTTCATCACTATTCACGAAAGGAACTATATTTTCTGTTTTTTCTTTTAAAATCATATCTTCAAAACTTTTGTAAAAGTGCATGTATGTAATTTCACATAAAACAAACTCGCCGATGCCCTGTAAAAGTAGCTTGTCGCCAATTTTGAAATTCCTTACGGTGCGAGAAGCTATGCGGCATTCTGCTTTTTTAATTCCCAGAGTGATATATTGTAAAAACGGCATTTTTTTATTATTGATTATACTTAATTTGTGCATGGGGTTTAAACTCCTTGTTTTTGCTTTATAATACTTTCGATTATTTTATAAATTTTTTTGCAGGAGTCTGTAATGGCAATTCGTTTTAAGTTTTGCGAGTACTTTTTTGCAAGTTCTCCGCTGTTTTTAAATATTTTGCAAATTTCGTTAAATAATTTTTCTCCGGTTAAATTTTTTTCTTCTATTATGCTTGCTGCATTTTCGTTTACAAGCGCCATAGCGTTGTGATATTGGTGATTTTCTGCTACGTTTGGAGATGGAATTAATATTGCGGGTTTTTGAGAAGATTGAAGTTCGCTAAGAGTTGTTGCACCTGCTCTACAAATAACCAAATCTGCCGCAGCCATGCATTCGGGCATGTTGTCTATGTACTCTTTTATTATAAGCCTTGGATTATTGATGTCAATTTTTTCTTTACTTAAAATTTTCTTGAACGATTTTTGCATTTTCCCAAATCCGTGAATGAAATTAAAATTAGTGTTATCAAAATGCTTGGAAATCAAAGAAATAAACGCTGTATTTATAGCTTTTGACCCTAAGCTTCCGCCAAAGGAAAGTATAGTAGGATTTTCACTGTTTATGTTTAATTTTTTGCAAGCTTCTTCTTTTGTAGATGCTGAACTTTTGCTGCGGACGGGAGTCCCCGTAATTTCTGTTTGTATGTTTTTTGGAAGATGTTTTTTGGCTTCTTTGTTTACAATTAAAACTTTTTCAGCTTTTTTTGCAAGGAGTTTTGTGGTTATTCCCGGGTAGGAATTTGAATCGTGAATTAAAAATGGTATTTTTAATTTCCCGGCTTTTCTTAAAAATGGTCCGCTTACGTATCCGCCTGTTCCAATGCATATATCAGGTTTGAAATTTTTTAAGATTTTTTCAGATTCTATGCTTGATATAAGTATATTTTTAAGGGTTTTGATATTTTTTTTGATAGATTCAAAACTTATTTTTCTGGAAAATCCTGAAATGGTTATTCCTTCAAACTTATATCCGGCTTTTTTTACTAAATCTTTTTCCATGCCACCTTTTGCACCAACATATAGGATTTCAGTGTTAGGTTCTTTGTTTTTAATATAATCAGCAAGTGCTAAGGCGGGATTTATATGCCCTGCGGTTCCACCACCTACAAATATTATTTTCAAATTTATTTACCTCCAAATAAATTAACTTTTTTCCATTCTTGATGTTCTGGAAATAGAAAGAATTATACCCATTTGTGCCAAGAGCATTAAAAGTGAAGTGCCCCCGTAGCTAAAAAACGGTAAGCTGATACCTGTGTTTGGTATGGTGTTTGTTACCACGGCAATGTTTAGTATAACTTGTAATCCGACTTGCGCAGTAAGACCTATTCCAAGAAGAGAGCCGAATTTATCTTTGGCTTTCATTGAGATTATCATTCCGCGCCAGACTAAAAGTGCAAAGAGTATTAATATTACAACTGCACCTACAAAGCCGAGTTCCTCGCATACTACGGAGAAAATGAAGTCGTTTTGAGGTTCCGGTAAAAATAAATATTTTTCTCGGGAGTTTCCTAAACCGAGTCCTAAAAGTCCGCCGGAGCCAATAGCATAAAGTCCTTGCTTTGTTTGCCATGTGTCTACTCCTGATGCAGGAGAAAAAGGGTCAAGCCAGCCTGAGATTCGGTTATTGGCATATGTTAATTTGTTGGTAAAAAGTACTAAGTAAAGTAATGCTGATCCTATTGCTCCAAGTACCATGCCGAACCATTTAAGTTTTACTCCGCCGATGAACAGCATTCCTGCGGCAAGTAAAACAACTATAACACAGCAAGAAATGTGTGGTTCTAGAGCAAGAAGGAGTATTGTTGGTGCTAAAATTATAAGATATGGTAAAATTCCATATTTAAATGTGTGCATACGGTTGAAATTTAAAGTTATAAAATGTGCAAAAGATACCACTATTGCAAATTTTGTTATCTCGGAGGCTTGAAATCCAAATGTACCAAACTGTATCCATCTGTGAACGCCGTTTCTTGCTGGCATTAAAAGCACTAAGATAAGTAGTACAAAAGAAGTTATTAAAATTGGTATAACCCATTTTTGAAAATAATGGTAGTCTACGCATGAAATTGCCATCATAGCAATAACACCCAAAACAGCAAATACAAGCTGACTTTTAATAAAGTGAAAACTATCGCCGTTGTGAAGGTAGTATGCATTTGGGTAGCTGGCGGAAAACATCATAACAAGGCCAATTACAAGAATAGTCATGACCAAAAATAGAAAAGGAATGTCTATTCCGGATTTAATAGAAAATATCTTTGAAAAAAATCTAAAATTTTCTTTATTTAATTTTCTTTTTTTGGGTTTTTTCCCCGTATGTTTTTCGGTATGTTTTTTAATTTTAATGCCTATCATTATGAGTTTTTTTGCTCCTTTTTTGATATTGTTACATTGCGTATGTGACAAGTAGTACAGTTAGAATCCCTAAAACGCATGTTGCAATGCTGGCCACAGTGCAAATTTTTGTTTCGTTCCAGCCAAGCATTTCAAAATGGTGGTGAATTGGGCTCATTTTAAATAGTCTTTTTCCATGGGAAATTTTAAAATAAATAACTTGAAGCATAACGGAAAGCATTTCTAGAATATAAACTCCGCAAAGAATTATTAATGGAATGTGTAATCCGCTGCCAATGCAGAGCGTGCATATAATTGAACCTAAAAATAACGATCCGGTGTCTCCCATAAATATTTTTGCGGGATAAAAATTCCAAAATAGAAATCCTAAACATCCTCCTGCTAGTGCTGCTGCTTCTATGCTAAGGCCGAACATGCCTAAAAGATTGAGTATTATCATGCAAAAAATTGCTATAAAGAACGCTATCGATGAGCAAAGACCGTCTATGCCGTCGGTTAAGTTTGCTGCGTTTATAATGCCAACTATTACCAATGCAAATATTACCCAGTAAAATATTCCAAAATCTACACTACCGAAAAACGGTATTTTTACAGATGTTAAATTAGTAACACCGTTTTGTAAGTTTATATAATGAATTGTCAAAAAGTATAAACCTGTAATAGCAAATTGGAAAACTAGTTTTTGTTTTGGAGAAAGGCCTTTGTTTTGTTTTTTAGTTATTTTTACAAAATCGTCAATCATTCCAACTAATCCGTTGGCAAACGCAGCACCAAGGCCAGCAAATATTTTTATTATCATCAGTGGTGTTTCTGTAGCGTTTACACCGTAAAAATCAGATAGTAAATAATATAAAGGTACGCAAATTACTGTTGCAATAGTGATGCCGATTATAAATGTTATTCCGCCCATGGTTGGGGTGCCTTCTTTGCTTTTGTGCCAAGAAGGGCCAACTTCAAGGATTTTTTGGCCGTACTTTAATTTTTGCAAGTATGGTATTAAAATTTTGCCTAAAAATAACGTTATTAAAAATGAAATTAATATTGCACTAATAGCTGAAATTGCATAAGAGTTCAAAATTATCTGCCTCCATTTTATTATTTTCCCCAAAATTTATTATAAATTATACCACATTTTTTTATGTTATGCGATCTTTGTGAATAAATCCTACTGTTATACTTGTTCCAGGCGGAACTTCTGTGCCTTCTGGTATGCTTTGTGTGGAAGATAGCACGTTTGATTCTGTTAAATTTTGTCCGGAAAGTTTTACGTTAAGATTGGCTGCATGTGAAGTTTTATTGACTTCAAACAATGATAAGCCTGTTAGTTTTGGGACTTTAACGGTTTTGGATTTGCTTTCGTTGTCTGTGTAAAGAACGATTGTTCCGCCCTGAACAACTTGTTCAGAGGGTGACGGTATTTGAGATAAAACAGTTTCTCCGCTGCCTATTACCACTGGTTTTAATTCTGCTTTTACAGCCATATTTTTAGCTTCGCCTATACTTTTTCCTATGGTATTTGGTGTTTTATTTCCGAGCTTTTCTCTTTCTTGTTCTGTATAAATTTTTTCGATGCCCATGTATGGTAGTATGTCCTGCATTGCTTTTGTAAATACAGGTGCTGCAACTGCGCTTCCATAATAGTTTTTCCCTTTTGGGGTATCAAAGAATACAAGCATTACTATTTTAGGGTCGTCTGCCGGTGCGAAACCGCAAAAAGAAGAGATATAATCTTTTTGACCCGGTTCACTAAGTCCTATTTTTTCTGCGGTGCCTGTTTTTCCTGCAACTCTGTAACCTGGAATATAAGCATTTCTTGCGGCACCATCTGTTGCATTTTTATGAAGCATATCTATTACTCGGCGAGATGTTTTTTCAGATATAACTTTTCTTTTTATAACAGGGTCGATTGTTTTTACAATATTTCCGTTTTCGTCCAGAATTTCCTTTACAACGTGTGGCTGAACTAGATTTCCGCCATTTGCTATTGTGGCTGCTGCGGTAATCATTTGTATAGGCGTTATACCAAAGTTTTGACCTATGGAAGCAACTGCTAAGTCTGTTAGGTTCATTTTTCCGTCTTTGTTAAAGAAAATATCGTTTGATTCACCGGGTAAATCTATATCTGTTTTGTTGTGAAATCCAAATAATTTATAAAAATTAAAAAAGTTTTCCACGCCAATTCTTTGCCCTAGCATTATAAAAGCAGGGTTGCAGGAATGGCATAAAGATTCCACAAAATTTTGCGTGCCGTGTCCTCTGGTTTCATGGCATGAGATTGTTTGAGCGCCTTTTACCGGTTGAATGGAGCCGTTACATGTGAATGTGGATTGTTCATTAACCACGTCCAATTCTAATCCCATTGAAGCAGTAACCATTTTAAATACTGACCCGGGGTAGTATGTATCACTTACAGCTTTGTTACGCCATTGTTTGCTTAGTGCTTCAGATTTTTCTTTTGCTTTTTGCTCTTCAGGAAGTTTTTCTATGCGGGCTTCTTCTTCTGGGTCGGCAATTTTAAATGGCTCATTTGGGTCAAAATCGCCTTTAACTGCCATACCTAGAATTTCACCTGTTTTAACGTCCATGGCAATAGCTGCGCCTCTGTTTTTAACCTGGTTATTTATAATTCCTTCTTCCACAGTTTTTTCCATAATGCGTTGAATGGTTTCATCAATAGAAAGTTTTAAATTTTGCCCTGGTTTAGATGGCATTATTTGTTCGTAGTCAAAAGGCATTTCGGTTCCGATTGCATTTCTTGCTGTAACTATTCTTCCGGGTTCGCCTTTTAAGATTTTTTCGTAATAAGCTTCTATACCGGAAAGACCTTGGCTGTCAGCTCCGGTAAAACCAATTAAAGGTGCTGCAAATTTTCCATATGGATAAAAACGTTTAAAATCTTCGATTAATCTTATTCCATTGCTAATTTTGTGGTTGTTTTTAAATTCTATAATTTTGTTTTTTGTGGTGCTATCTATTTTTCTTTTTATTACGGTGTAGCAAGAGTTCTTTTTGGAAAGCTCTCTTAGTTTTTCTAATGGTATATCTAAAATTTCCGATAAGCCGGTGCAAATTATTTCTTTTTTTTCTTCTGAATTTATGTAAGCCGGTTCTAGAACCACATTCCATACAGTGGCACTTTGGGCCAGTGGCTTCATGTTTCTGTCGTATATACTTCCGCGCATCGCGCTTGTTTTTGTGTCGGCAAGCTGTTGTTCGGAAGCCATTTGTTGTAAAAAATCTCCTTGAAATAACTGTAATGTGATTAATCTTAGTGCTAATACGGGAAATCCGAAAAATACCAGAAATCCCAAAACAATAAGCGACCTGCGCCTCATCCTTACGGTTGTTCCTTTAGACAATATCTATGCACCTCATAAAATTTTAGATTATCTTAGATTTTAGCTTAATACTTTTATTTTAATACTTATTTAGAATTTAAACAAGTTAGTACAAAAAATATTTCAAAAAAATATTTTAAAAAAACTGTTGACTAATTTACCATTATATTTTATTATAATGTTGATATTTCACAAAAAGGAGTGGCTGATATGAAATCAGAAAAGTATAATCGGCAAAAATCTAGTAAGATTAAAACTATTAGTATTAGGTTTATTTATGAATGGATGTGCGGCTGTTTAGAAAAAATGGAAAAAAATATTAACGGTAAAGATGGTATTTCTAAATATTTTAAAAACGAAATATCTCGTATTTTAAAAGAATGTAAGGAAAAATATATGAAGTATATTTCTTGCCATAAAGACTCATTAGAATTGTCGAAGGAGCGTAAAGAATTTTGCAAATGTTTGAAAAAAGCAAATAAAGAAATAAGTGAACTTTCTTCCGATGTATTATTTTTGTTTTATAATAATAAAAAAGAGGATAAAATTAAAAAATTAGAAAGATTACCAAATTTGGATAAGAAAAAATTTGATAGTGAATGTGAAGAATTTTCAAAAAAAATTCAGCCAATTAATTTATTTCAGGATTATTCTATTAACGAAAAAGCAATTAATAGTGATTTAGAAGAAATAGAAAAAGAAAGCAAAGTTAAATCGTTTTTTTCTGCTGTTTTAACCAGTAAAAATAAGGAAAGGCTTCTTCAACAAGAAATTTTGATAAATTATTCAAAAAAAGTAGTGCCTTTTGTAAAAAAATACCATAAGTTATATAAAGAATTTTTAGATGAACACAAGGTAGATGCTTCCACTAGTAATAAATTTTGTGCAATACAAGATATGATAGATTTTTGGGAAAAAGATTATTCTGAAGCAAAAATAAAAAAAGCTGAAATTAATAAAAAATATTTTGAAAAACTTTTTAATGGTTTGATGTCAGAAGCTAGTAAACATAGAATACTTGGAGCATCATATAATATGGTTGTCTTACTTGCACAACTTTTTCCTCAATTACCACTGCATTTACATGTGTATATTAATAATAAATCGGTAACACCTGGGTTTAAGCAAAACTGGACCGAAGAGTTTACTAAACGTTTTGGTAACATAAATGATGAAAAATATTTTTTTAAGAACATTGTTAAGATGTGTGAAGAAAGTAAAAAAATAGCGAAAAATTTAAATGATGAAAAAAATAAATTCGATAAAGATATAGATGGGTTAGATAAAATTTACAACTACACATGCACATCTGCTTTATAATTTGCTTGACATATATGCATTAAATATGTTAAAATAAATCGTTGCATAAAATTATGCGGCGATTTTATGTTTTTGTGAGGAGGTGTAATATGCCTACAGTTAATCAATTGGTCCGTAAAGGAAGAAAAATGCAGGGGAAAAAGGCAAAAGCTCCGGCTCTTTTAAAAGGATGGAATTCTAAAAAGAGAGAAGCTATTGACCAAACTTCACCGCAAAAAAGAGGAGTTTGCACAGCTGTTAAAACAGCAACGCCAAAGAAACCTAACTCAGCACTTCGTAAAATTGCAAGGGTTAAGCTTTCTAATGGATTTGAAGTAACTTCTTACATTCCTGGAATCGGACATAACCTACAGGAACACAGTGTTGTTCTTATTAGGGGCGGACGTGTTAAGGACTTGCCAGGTGTGCGTTACCACATAATAAGAGGTACGCTTGATGCTCAAGGGGTGGCAAAACGTATGCAAGCTCGTTCAAAATACGGTGCAAAACGTCCAAAAGCTGGTGGCGCAGCTGCTAAAAAGTAGGATTAAACGAAATTAAATAAAGCTTTGCATTAATGCGATGCAGAAGCGTTTTTATATAAATTAAAAATGCCTCTGTGTTGGCGGGCGGAAGCTAAATTACTTTCGAGTACCTATGATATCATTATTATGAAGGAGGGAAGACACGTGCCAAGAAGAGGTAACGTTCCTAAACGTGATGTTTTACAGGATCCGCTTTATAATTCTAAACTTGTAACTCGTCTTATAAATAATATTATGGTAGATGGAAAAAGAGGAGTTGCTCAAAGAATAGTTTATAAAGCATTTGCAATTATAGGAGAAAAAACCGGTAGAGAACCGCTTGAAGTTTTCGAACAGGCAATGGAAAATATTATGCCTAGTTTAGAAGTTAAAGCTAGAAGAGTCGGTGGTGCAACATACCAAGTGCCAATTGAAGTAAGAGCAGATAGAAGACAAACTCTCGGCCTTAGATGGCTTACAAGATATGCAAGACTTCGTTCCGAAAGAACTATGGTAGAAAGACTTGCTGCCGAAATTCTTGATGCAATCAATGAATCCGGTGCAGCGGTTAAAAAACGCGAAGATACCCACAAAATGGCAGAAGCCAACAAAGCATTTGCACATTACAGATGGTAATTTGCCGGTGAATTTTTAAGTGTATCGAATAAAATTTAACAATTTTAAAAATAATAAATAAAGAAAAGGAGGATATTATGCCAAGAAAAGTTTCGCTTGATATGACCCGTAACATAGGAATTATGGCTCATATTGACGCCGGTAAAACAACCACTACGGAACGTATTTTGTTTTATACCGGTATAAATCATAAAATAGGTGAAACACACGACGGTGCTGCAACGATGGACTGGATGGTTCAAGAGCAAGAACGCGGTATTACAATTACTTCTGCTGCAACTACGTGCTTTTGGAATGACCATCGTATTAATATAATTGATACTCCAGGCCACGTTGATTTTACTGTTGAAGTTGAGCGTTCACTCAGAGTTCTTGATGGTTCTGTAACTGTTCTTTGTGCAAAGGGTGGTGTTGAACCTCAGTCCGAAACCGTTTGGCGTCAAGCCGATAAGTATGGTGTCCCGAGAATGGCTTACGTTAATAAGATGGACATTATGGGCGCAGATTTTTATAATGTTGTAAAAATGATGAAAGAACGTCTTAAATGTAATGCCGTTCCGATTCAATTGCCAATTGGTGCAGAAGATACTTTTAAGGGAATTATCGATTTGCTTGAGATGAAAGCATATGTTTACTATGATGACCTTGGAAAAGATATCAGAGTAGAGGAAATTCCTGAAGATATGAAAGAACTTGCTGAACAATATCATGCAGAAATGCTTGAACATATTGCTGAAGCTGACGATGAAGTAATGGAAAAATATCTCGAAGGTGAAGAAATCACAATCGAAGAAATGAAAAAATGCATAAGAAAATCTACAATTGCAAACACTATGGTACCCGTGACTTGCGGTACATCATATAAAAATAAAGGTGTTCAAAAACTCCTTGATGCAATTGTTGATTATATGCCTTCTCCAAAGGATGTTCCTGCTATAAAGGGAATTAATCCGGATACAGAAGAAGAGGTTGAAAGACCTTCATCTGACGAAGAACCATTTTCAGCTCTTGCATTTAAGATTGCAACTGACCCATTTGTAGGAAAGCTTTGTTTCTTCAGAGTATATTCCGGTACAATTGAAGCGGGGTCAACAGTTTACAACTCAACAAAAGATAACACAGAAAGACTTGGACGCATTCTTCAAATGCATTCGAATCATAGGCAAGACATAGAAAAAGTTTATGCAGGGGATATTGCTGCTGCGGTAGGACTAAAAAATACTACAACAGGCGATACTCTTTGTGATGAAAAACACCCTGTAATTCTTGAGTCCATGGAATTTCCTGATCCTGTTATCCGCGTTGCAATAGAACCAAAAACAAAAGCAGGACAGGAAAAAATGGGTCTCGGTCTTGCAAAACTTGCCGAAGAAGATCCAACATTTAAAGCTTAGACCGATGAAGAAACAGGTCAGACTATTATTGCAGGTATGGGAGAACTCCATCTTGAAATTATAGTTGATAGGCTTTTACGTGAATTCAAAGTTGAAGCAAACGTTGGTAAACCGCAAGTTGCATACAAAGAAACTATTCGTCAGCCTGCAGATGTTGAAGAAAAATATGCAAGGCAGTCGGGCGGACGTGGACAATACGGACATGTTAAAATTAAAGTTGAACCAAACCCTGGCAAAGGTTATGAATTTGTTAATGAAATCGTTGGTGGTGCAATTCCTAAGGAATATATTCCAGCGGTTGATAACGGTATTCAAGGCGCAATGCTTTCGGGAGTTTTGGCAGGATATAATGTTGTTGACGTAAAAGTTACACTTTATGATGGATCTTATCATGAAGTCTACTCCTCGGAAATGGCCTTTAAAATTGCCGGTTCAATGGCATTTAAAACCGCTATGAAAAAAGCAGATCCGGTTCTTCTTGAACCAATAATGAAAGTTAGCGTTATTGTTCCTGAGGAATATATGGGTGATGTTATTGGGGACATTAATTCACGTCGCGGCATGATTCAAGGCATGGAAGCAATTTCTGGTGCACAAAGAATTAATGCGCAAGTACCGCTTTCTGAAATGTTTGGATATGCTACAGATATGCGTTCCAGAACACAAGGAAGAGGCCAATATACAATGGAACCAAGCCACTATGCAGAAGTTCCAAAATCTGTTTCAGAAGCAATTATAGCAGCTCGTAAGAAAGATTAATTTTTAAGTGATTAATTTTTTAAATTGCAGATTTAAAAAATAGTGGTTGATTTTCAGTTGAATAATTGGTAAAATCTACTATAGGCTTCAAAAGCACATTTTAATTTTAAATAATTAATCAAATTAAGGGAGGAAATTAAAAATGTCAAAAGCAAAATTTGAAAGAAACAAACCGCATGTAAACATTGGTACTATCGGTCACGTTGACCATGGTAAAACAACTCTTACAGCAGCAATTACAAAGGTTCTTAACCTTGAAGGAGATGCAGAATTTGTAGATTATGCAAATATCGATAAAGCTCCTGAAGAAAGAGAACGTGGTATTACAATTAATACTTCACACGTTGAATATCAAACAGAAGCACGTCACTATGCACACGTTGACTGCCCAGGTCATGCTGACTATGTTAAAAACATGATTACCGGTGCAGCTCAAATGGACGGTGCAATTCTTGTTGTATCTGCAGCAGACGGTCCAATGCCGCAAACTCGTGAACACATCTTGCTTGCACGTCAGGTAGGCGTTCCGAAAATCGTAGTATTCATGAACAAAGTTGACCAAGTAGACGATGACGAACTTCTCGACCTCGTTGAAATGGAAATTCGTGAACTTTTAAATGAATATGAATTCCCGGGCGATGATACCCCGATTATTAAAGGTTCAGCTCTTAAAGTCCTTGAATCAAGCTCAAAGGATCCTAATGCTCCTGAGTACAAATGCATTCTCGACCTTATGAAAGCTGTTGACGAATTCATTCCTACACCAGAAAGAAAAGCAGATCAACCATTCCTCATGCCTGTTGAAGATGTATTTACAATTACAGGTCGTGGAACAGTTGCAACAGGTAGAGTAGAACGTGGACAACTTAAAATGAACGAAGAAGTTGAACTCGTTGGTCTTACCGAAGAAAGAAGAAAAGTTGTTGTAACAGGTATTGAAATGTTTAGAAAACTTCTTGATTACGCTGAAGCAGGAGATAACGTAGGTGTTCTTCTCCGTGGCGTACAAAGAGAAGAAATTCAACGTGGTCAAGTTCTTGCTAAACCAGGAACAATTAATCCACACACCAAATTCAGAGGTCAAGTATATGTTCTTACCAAAGATGAAGGTGGACGTCATACACCGTTCTTTAACAACTATCGTCCTCAGTTCTATTTTAGAACAACAGACGTTACAGGTGTAATTAAATTACCAGAAGGTACTGAAATGTGCATGCCTGGCGACAACGTTGTTATGGACGTTGAGCTTATTACACCAATTGCAATCGAAGAAGGTCTCCGTTTCGCAATTCGTGAAGGCTGAAGAACGGTAGTCTCCGGCGTTGTAACAGACCTTTTTGAATAAGAGTTATTATATGTATATTTAAAACTCATTGTAGATGGCTCC